>CAUPUT010000240.1:0-3110 GCA_963514615.1 uncultured Treponema sp. | reverse complement strand
TTCTGTAAGGAAATTATTCATTATATCCGCTCAAGCGGATTGCGAAACAGTTTTTGGACAGTTTCCTTAGATTTAGATGCGATGTCAGCAAATGTACTCAGGCTTACATTTACTGACAAGATATCTGCCTCACCTATTTCTAAAAGTTATCAAACAAATCAAAGCACCTTATTTCCGAATTTCGATTTCATACCGGAGATAGGGGTTTCCAAAGGGGTCTCCCTTTGGTCGGACCGGACAGGACGTCCGTTGGAATACATTACGCGGTATTTTTACCGTTCGGTAAAAATACTCGTAACCCAAGAATGTACAGAACGTACATTTCAAAACCGCCACGGACGGCGGTAGTTCCATGCAGAAGCGAGTTTGTGCAGCAAACTTGCAGCCCAAAAATGGACAAGGATGTTCATTTTTAGGCAAGAGGCGTAGGAAACTTTTTTCTTTTTATCGAAAAAAAAATTCCCTATGATCCTTAACAAAAGGAGATTTACAATGAAAAAAGCGACTTCAATTCGTTTCAGGCTTTTGCGGGCAATCACTATAACAATTATTTCGATAATTAGTGTGATCTGTGCAGCGGTCGGTTATGAGCTCTATAAAAAGAATGCCGCACAATTTAATGATTTTACTTCCCAACAATGCAGCAATATAAAAAAATCCATAGATATTTTTATACAAAACGGTAAAAATGTCGTTACCATGCTTACTTCGCATCCTGCCGCATTGGGCGCTGATGAAACTATTTACAATTATACGATAGAAGCGCAAAAATCGGGAATAATATATACACATACCGGAAAAACGGAACAGGATATTGTAACTTTATTTAGAGCAACGGAACGTAGTTTTCCCGAATTTAGAGAAATTTACATGGGAACTAAATGGGGCGGCGCCGTAAGTTCGTGGTCTGAAGAAGAAAACAAAGGGTATGACCCGCGCGAAAGATCGTGGTATAAAAAAGCCGTAGAATCGAATGGCAATATCATTATTACCCCGGTATATATATCCACAAATGGGCAACCGGTAATATCGCTTGCAAAAACAATTATGGATACGAATAATTCTATTTTAGGTTGTATAGGACTGGATATCAATTTAACGGATTTAACATCATTTATCGGTAGCGTCAAAGTGGGAAATACGGGATATTGTATGCTCATACAGGATGACGGAATGATTTTAGCTAATGCAAAGCATAGCGAATACAATTTTAAAACCTTACATGAAACAAACCTTGCTGCATTTACGGAAATAGGAAAAACATCGAACGGTTCAATGCTTGTTACGCTTGATGGGAAGATGGTAAAGGCCTATATTTTCCCTCTTCCCGACTTGGGATGGAAGCTCGTGATTTTTGTAGAACAAAATGAGATACTCTCGCTCTTTTATGCACTGGTTAGAATTATGGTGCTCATCGGGCTTGCGATGTTTGTTTTCTATTTTACCTTGGCTATTCTTGCGTCGCGTGCACTCAAACGATATTTCGCACGCTTGGAAACGCTGTTCGGAAAAATTGCGGCAGGAGATCTTACCGACCGCATCAAAGTAAAACGGAACGACGAAATCGGACGGCTTATGACACATTTGAATATGGCAACGGAACACAGTCATACCATGCTGGCTGCTTTAAGAGAAGAAGCCGATAAGATGACGGCGATCGGTTCCGATTTATCAAGCAATATGGAAGAAACGGCAACAGCGGTAAAACAAATCAGCAGCAATGCTGCAACGGTTAAAGAAAAAGCCCTCATGCAAGCAGCCGGTGTAACGGAAACAGCAGCAACCGGTGAGCAAATTCAAGGGAAATTAAACCTGCTTGTCGAAGGAATTACCAGACAGTCTGAAAGCATTACGCAATCTTCGGTGTTAATAACAAGCACCGCGGAAAACATGCTTCGTATTAACAAAATACTTTCACAAAATGATGAATTGATTAAAACCGTATATGGTCAAATGAAAGCGGGAACAGACGGAGCACGGGCAGCAAATGAGTTTGTCAAAAAAATTGCGGAACGATCGGAAGCATTACTTGAAGCGAGTCAGGTTATTCAAAATATTGCCAGCCAAACAAATCTTTTAGCGATGAATGCAGCGATTGAAGCAGCTCATGCGGGTGAGTCAGGGAAGGGATTTGCCGTTGTTGCCGACGAAATTAGAAAACTAGCCGAAGAGTCCAATATGCAGGGAAAACAGATCGGAGCGGTTATAAAAGAATCAACCGAAATTATTGCACAAGTTTCAGAGGCGGGTATACAAGCGGAAAAAACTTTTACCGATGTCTATGGACTTATCAGTACCATTTCGGAGAAAGAAGATTCGATTGTAAATCTTATGCGAGAACAGGAAGAAAACGGTGCGCAAGTTTTATCGGCTATCGAGACTATCAATAAGGTAACGAGAGATGTAAGCTCCGCTTCCGTAGAAATGCTGGAAGGCGGCAAACAAATTACTGCGGAGATGCAAAAACTGGCGGAAATTACACGGGAGACTACCGACAGCATGACGGAAATAGCATCCGGTGCAGGGCAAATAACCGATGCTGTAGAAGAAGTTGTTTCTCTTGCAGAGCAAAATAAAACCAGTATTGAGCATCTTGCGCAGGAAGTAGGGAGGTTCAAAATCAATTAGGGGAAGACTTTTCTTTTTTTTCGATAAAAAGAAAAGTCTTCCCCTATGACCCCATCTAAAGAAAAACGACGACTTAGGGCTCTGCCCTAAGAACCCGCTTTATTTCCAAGGATGGTTCTAAGATAAAAGTCGGGCAGTTATGATTTTCACGATAACACGTATCAGTACCGCCATGGATGGCGGTGGTTCCACGCAGAAGCGATGTTTTTGCTAAGCAAAAACTCGCGTCCGGAAGTGTACACGGATGTACACTTCCGGACAGGCTATTTTCAAAAGCGCTGGCTGTAAGGGGATTCCTTTCGTTGCTGCGCATAAATTAATACTCGACGTATCAGTACCGCCATGGATGGCGGTGGTTTCACGCAGAAGCGAGTTCGCTTGCGAACTCGTAGCCCAAAAATGTACACGGACGTACATTCTTGGGCATGCCTGCGGTTAATTTGTGCTCGCGCCTCGTATCTGTACCGCCTATTTGCAAAAGC
>CAUPUT010000239.1:0-3134 GCA_963514615.1 uncultured Treponema sp. | reverse complement strand
GCCTTTATCGACCAAATGGCGGCGCTCCTCGAAACCGATGCGACGGGGTTAAATGAGCTTGCCAAAAATGCGACAACGATTTATCCCATTGCCGCCCGCTGCGGGGTCTTTGCAAAGACCGACGTACAGCCCCTCATCAACGAAGGAGCGCGGCGGGAAGATATTGCCGCGAGTATCTTTCAGGCGGTTGTCAGCCAGACAATATCCGGCCTTGCATGCGGAAAACCCATCCGCGGGCGCTGCGCCTTTTTAGGCGGCCCCTTGCACTTTCTTGACCAACTACGGCAGCGGTTTATCGAAACGCTGCACCTTACGGATGACGAAATCATCGTGCCGGAAAAATCGGAACTCTTTGTTGCACTCGGCGCAGCGCTCAGCGCCGGTTCCAATCAATCATTGAGGGCATCACCCCACCGGACTGTCACTGTCAACAACGGAGCAGAATCGGCGAAGATTTCCTGCACGGCGCCGACGCAGACACAACTGCTGCGAACAGGCTTTCGTGCTCAGCTGAGTCCGATGCCGGAAATCACCGATACAACGGTATTTACCACCCCCGCCGCCTTGACCGTGAAAATACTGCGGGATAAGCTCGGCTCCCTCGCCGATGCGGAAATGCAGGAAGTACAGCGGCTTCCACCCCTCTTTGAAAATGAAGCGGCGCTTACCGCCTTTCGTGAACGGCACGGACGGGAACGGGCGGAAACCGCTCCGCTTGCGGAAGCTTCCGGCCCGGCGTTCCTCGGCATGGATGCCGGTTCCACCACAACAAAGGCCGTACTCATCGACCAAGAGGGAAGAATCCTCTGGCAGTTTTACGAATCGAATGCAGGAAACCCTGTCAATCTTGCAGTAACCATGCTGCAATCCCTCTATAAACAGATCCCAAGCGGCGCGCATATTGCCCGCTCTTTATCCACCGGCTACGGCGAAGGGCTCTTCCAAGCGGCTTTCGGCGTCGATGCGGGAGAAGTAGAAACCATCGCGCACCACCGCGCCGCCGATTTTTTTCTTCCCGGTGTTGAATTTTTGCTCGACATCGGCGGGCAGGATATGAAATGTATCCGCATGAAGAATAACTGTATCAGCTCCATTCAACTGAACGAGGCATGTTCGTCGGGCTGCGGCAGTTTTTTGGATAACTTTGCCCGCTCGCTCGGTATGCCGGTTAAAGATTTTTCCGCACGAGCTCTCCTCGCCCCCAAACCGATCGACCTCGGTAGCCGCTGTACGGTCTTTATGAATAGCCGCGTTAAACAGGCGCAAAAGGAAGGCGCGTCCGTCGGCGATATTTCGGCGGGGCTTTCGTATTCGGTGATAAAAAACGCCCTCTTTAAGGTGATTAAGCTGAGAAATGCCGCAGGAATCGGAGAAAAAGTGATTGTGCAGGGCGGCACCTTTCACAACGATGCGGTGCTGCGCGCCTTCGAGCTGATTACCGGCAAAGAAGCGGTGCGCCCCGACATCAGCGGCCTGATGGGAGCTTTCGGCGCTGCACTCCTCGCCCGCGACCAATGGAAAAACCAAGGAGCGGATGCACATATCCGGTCGAATATCTTACCGGCAGAGGGGCTTGATGCACTCACCGTTAAGCTGGAACTTTCCCGCTGCGGTAAATGCGCCAACAACTGCCTTTTAACCGTCAACCGGTTTAATACGCCAGCGGCAGGTACCCGCATCTTTATTACGGGAAACCGCTGCGAACGCGGCGCCGAAATAGCGGAAACGGCAAATGCGCAGTCAAAAGAATCACTCCTCAAGACCGGTAAACAGAAACAGGATAACGATATTCCCAATCTCTTCGATTGGAAGTATAAACGTATGTTCTCATATAAGCCGCTGCCGGAAACCGAAGCCGAACGGGGCGTCATCGGTATTCCGCGTGTGCTCAACCTCTACGAAAACTATCCGTTCTGGTTCACGCTTTTAACTGAACTGAAATTTTCGGTAAAATTGTCGCCCCGCTCTTCCCGCAAACTCTATGAATTGGGATTGGAATCCATCCCGTCGGAATCGGTGTGTTATCCCGGCAAAATTTCTCACGGGCATATCGAAGCGCTCTTAAAAGCGGGCGTTACAACGATTTTCTATCCCTGTATCCCGTATGAAACGAAGGAAGACCCGAAAGCGAACAACCATTTTAACTGCCCCGTCGTAACGAGCTATCCCGAAGTCCTCAAAAACAACATCGACGCGCTGCGGCAGGACGAGCACATCCGTTTTCTCAATCCGTTTTTACCGCTCTATAATGACAAACGCCTCGGAGAGCGGCTCCACGAAGAACTCAATAAATACTGGAATATACCGCTTGCTGAAATCCGTGCAGCAGTACGGAAGGCAAGAGCAGAAGCGGAGGCAGTAAAAAAAGAGACCCAGTTCCAAGGAGAGGCGGCGCTTCGGCGTATGAAAGAACAGGGACTCATCGGCGTTGTGCTTGCAGGGCGTCCGTATCATCTTGACCCCGAAATCAATCACGGCATTCCCGAATTGCTGACGGGCTTGGGGCTTGCCGTATTAACGGAAGATTCCGTCGCACATTTAGGAAACCTTCCTCATCCGCTCCGGGTTGTAGACCAATGGGTATACCACAACCGGCTGTACCGCGCCGCCGAATTTGCCGCACGGCAGGATAACCTCGCACTTATTCAGCTGACCAGCTTCGGCTGCGGTTTGGATGCGGTAACCGCCGACCAAGTGCAAGAAATTATCGAAGCGCGGGGAAAAATGTATACCTTGCTCAAAATTGATGAAGGTTCAAACCTCGGCGCCGTACGTATCCGTATCCGCAGTTTACTCGCCGCTATCCGCGAGCGCAGCAAAGGAGCTCCCGTCAAAGCGCCGGGATACCGCGGCTTTAAACGAGTTGAATTTACCGAAGAGATGAGCAAGCGGTATACCGTCCTTGCGCCGCAGATGGCTCCCATCCATTTTGACCTATTGGAAGCAGCCTTCCGGCACTCCGGCTTTAATCTCGTCATATTGCCCGATACCGACCCTCAGGCAATCGACTGCGGATTACGGTATGTGAATAACGATGCCTGCTATCCGGCGATTATCGTTGCGGGGCAGATGATTGCAGCGCTGCAGTCGGGTAAATACGACCTCAATGCGACGGCGCTCATCATCACGCAGAC
>CAUPUT010000238.1:0-3143 GCA_963514615.1 uncultured Treponema sp. | reverse complement strand
GAATTGCATACCGGCGATGAAGTGGTGGTAATGAGTTTCGGTGAAAAAGCAAAGTTGCGGAAAGTACGGGTAAGCGGCTTTTTTACGTTCGCACATCCCGACACTGCAGTACAGTCGATCCTCTATGCGGACATCAACAGCGCACGTATACTTGCCGGCGTAACAATGGGTGCGCGTACCGTTACGGAAATTCCGAAAAATATCGATTTAAGTTTGTCGGAAAAGTCGGAAGACGAGCTGTTTTCCGAGGATGCCGTCGGACTCACCGAACAGGCGGAACGGGTTACCGAAAAAAGACAAACAGCTGCCGACGTGGAAAGTATTTTAGGCAGTACCGCGCTGCGCAATCAGCTCAATATGGCTGATACCGATGCGTGGCACTTTACCGCAGTAAAGTTGAAGGACCCCCGCAAAACGGCGCAGACGATTACGGATTTGAACAAATGGTTTGAAGAAGAGGGGCTTTTAGCGCAGGCTCTTCCGTGGGATAAAGCAATGTCGCAATTTGCGACCGCAATTAAGGTAACCCAAGTATTAATGATCGCCGTACTGGTGTTATTGGCAGTTGTCGTACTTATCGTCATTATGAATACACTTGTCGTTTCTATTATGGAGCGGACGGCGGAAATCGGTATGATGCGGGCAATCGGTGCAAAGCAATCATTTGTCAGACGGCTTTTTTATACGGAATCGTTTTTGCTGTCGTTTATCGGAGCTGCCTGCGGTATTGTCGTGGCGATTATCACCGGTTTTATCTTTAACGCGCTAGAAATACGTTTTTCGAATGATACCGTTGCGGCGCTGTTCGGCGGCTATAAGCTGCAAACCGCGGTGTCCTTCACTGCAATACTGAGCACGCTCGGTGCAATGATTGCTGCAGGCATAGTTGCAAACTGGTATCCGGTACGCATGGCGCTTAAAATCAGCCCGTTGGAAGCCATCAACAAGTAAAGCATTGTTAAGGAAAGATTATGAATATATTAAAGATTGCATTTCGAAATTTAAATAGGCAAAAGCGGCGCAGTATGTTGTTGGTTATTGCGATTGTATTTGCGTTTCTTATTGTAACCCTAATCGACGGATTGTCGGCAGGCGCGCGTAAGAGCTTGGAGTATCAGATTGCAAAAGCTATCGGCGGGCATGTCTATGTCGCCGGGGCGGAAAAGGCGCCCGATAAAACGGAGGACGATAAGGCAAATGAGTATCTGCCTCCCGAAAGCGTTGAGCTCGTTAATAAGATTATTAAAGAAGAAAAAATTGATGCGCTGTACACAACGGTGCGTGTGAATCGTTATGGAACGCTTATTTTTGCAGGGAAGCAGCTCACTACTCAAATTGCAGGCTGTAAATTCGATGAAGAAGAAGCCTTGCGAAACAGTTTTGCGTTTAAAGAAGGCGGATGGGAGAATGTAAACATAGAAAACGCTCTCTTTATCCCCCAAAAAACTGCTGAAGCACTGAACGTTGCCTTAAACGATATAATTCTCTATGAGACGACCACATTAAGCGGGCAAGCAACGGTTGCGGAATTTCAAATAGCGGGCATTTATCAAGATCAAAGTCAGTTTGATCAAATGCAGTTTTATGCGAACTTCGATTATCTCAATAAAATTGCCGAGGTACCCGCGGGGTATGCTGTCCAGATGGGGATTTTCTTAAAAGATGAAAACCAGCAGGATGCCGTTGCGTCTATTTTTGAAAACCGGCTTGCCGAATACGGTCCCGTTACCAGCCGTGAACTGGCGGCACAGTTCAATCCAACCTCTCCCGGGCAGGAACTGCTGCGGCAGTTGAATGAGGGAAAATGGGACGGAACAAAATATGCCGTTATGACCTTCTATGATTTTGCGCCGCAGATGGTAACGCTCTCGCAGACAATACAGTGGATCAGCCTCGGTGTGCTGCTGGTATTGCTGCTTGTTACGATGATCGGAATTTCCAATACGTTTAGGATGGTTGTGCACGAGCGGAAAGGTGAAATCGGTACGATGCGTTCTTGCGGCGTCAGCAGAGGCAAAGTGAGTCTCTTGTTTCTTGCAGAGGCGGGCTTTCTTTCGGTTGTCGGTGCTGCAGGTGGATTTGTGCTTGCACTGCTTGTTATGCAGATTATCAGTCTTATCCCCATATCGATTGATTCGGCCTTCAGTATGTTTACCACAAACGGGCATTTCTTGTGGATACTGTCGCCGACCGTTATCTGCTTGAAATTCCTGCTGACGGCTTTCTTGGCAATCCTTGCAGCGCTCAGCCCTGCAATTCGTGCTGCCAACATGATTCCGGCGGAAGCGCTGCGGTCGAGCAAGTAATTGGGATATATTCCGTGAACATCCCCACGGGTAACCGGAAAAACGCATCTCGCATTTTATTAAGAGGAGAATATGATGAACTACAAAACGATGATAAAAAAACATGCCGCAGTGTTTTTTGCGGCTGTCTTATGCACACTGCCGCTCTCGCTCTCGGCGCAAATACCAAGCACGGAAGAGATGTACGATATTTTGGAAAAGCAGTACTCAGCGGGTAACTTTGATAAAGATATAACCTGTACACTTTCGCTCATTATCGAAAAACCGAATGAGCCGAAATCTGCGCATCAGTTTAAATTGTTCCGGCGTGATACAAAAGATCAAACCACGCTTGTACAGCTTGCGCCTGAAGCGGATAAGGGAACCGGCTACATGCAGGAAAAAAATAACCTCTGGGTGTATGATCCTACCTCACATCAATTTACTCACTCGTCGCTTAAGCGTGCAATTGGAGATTCCGACGCAAGCGTTTCGGATGTAAAGAAGCGGTCGGAGTTTAGACGGACGTATGAAATTATGGATATAGGAGAAGCGAAGCTCGGCAAGTTTGAGGTCTATACGGTAATGCTGAAAGCGCTGCTTTCCGATGCACGGTATGCGCAAGAAAAATACTATGTGCGTAAGGCCGATCCTCTTATCTTAAAAATCGAAAGCTACGGTTCAAGCGGACGCCTCATGCGCACGACGCTGATTCCGAAATACGTCAAAATCGGCAATTACAACTGGGCTGCTCAATCCATCTATATTAACGAAATCAATAAGGGCGAAAAGACCACACAAATACTTTCCGATTTTGACACCTCCGCAATTCCTGATGTGGTGTTTACGAAGGCCTAC
>CAUPUT010000237.1:0-3151 GCA_963514615.1 uncultured Treponema sp. | reverse complement strand
CAGAAAATTCAACGGTTCCAATCCCTTCGATGGTGCGGATTAAAGAAACGGCATGAACCAGTCCCGATTCCAACCTTCCGCGGATATCCGATTGGGACGGATCGCCGGTAATAATCAATTTTGAACCATCTCCCATCCGCGTCAAAAACATCTTCATCTGTTCTTTGGTCGTATTTTGCGCTTCATCCAAAATCACAACGGCATTGTGGAGTGTTCGTCCGCGCATATAGGCAAGCGGCGCTACCTCGATGGTATTAGATTCCTCCATACTGCGCAGCACATCGGCAGGCAACAGTGTTTCCATAATATCGAACAGCGGCCGCAGATAGGGATTTATTTTTTGAACTAGGTCGCCGGGTAAAAAGCCGAGGCTTTCACCGGCTTCCACCACCGGACGGGTTAAAATAAGTTTACGTACCGTATGGGAAAGCAACATTTTTAACGCAAGCGCCACCGCAATATAGGTTTTCCCCGTACCTGCAGGGCCGAGCCCGAACGTTATATCATTTGCGTAGATGGAGTCGATCAGCGACGCCTGCTTCCTGTTCTTAGGATAGACCGATTTTATGCCGCGCGGAATATGGATGCACTGCGGACAAAAAGTCTCCTGTTGAGGTGCACTGTTGGCAACGCAGGAGGCAATAAAATCAGCCGAACCGTCCGACGTAATTTCGGGACTTTCCAAAAGAGTGTCTATGAGTTTTTGAAACCTTTTGCAAATCGTTTGATCGGAAGTTACAACCGTTACTTCGTTCCCTCTGCAGATTACGGGAACGCCCAAATAGGTTTCAAAAACATGCAAATTCTCATCATTTGCGCCGCATAAAGAAGACAGTACCGTTTGATCTTCCAATACGATTGTATATGAGGTATCCAAAAACACTCCTTTCTAACTTTTAAACCGAACGGCTACCGGAATCCCTGCTCCGTGAGTAATTATTCCCGTTTGCCGAGCTCTTTATCCAGAATAAGCAAACCGGCGTTCCCGTCAATATATTTGAAGGTATCGAGGATATCTCGATCATTTGCTTCTTCTTCCACCTGCTCGTTAATGAACCACTGGAGGAAGTTCTGCGTTTTATAGTCTTTTTCCGCAAGGGCGAGCTCGTACAGGCTATTAATCGAAGCCGTTACATACTGTTCATGCTTGAGCACTTCCTGAATAACTTCTACCGGAGATTTTTCGTAATGCACCGGAACTTCTTTGACCGATTTTAAAACGGGCTTTGCATCAACCGAAAAAAGATAGTCGTATATCTTCATCGCATGCCCTTGTTCTTCGCTTGCCTGTACTCTCATCCACTTGGCAAATCCTTTGAGTCCTTCCGATTCAAAATGAGCCGCCATACCGAGATACAGATAAGCAGAATAGAATTCTTTATTAATCTGCTCGTTTAACGCATCTTCCAATTTCTTGCTAATCATATTGTCCCCTTCTATCCGGCTTTAGATATACATTCCAAACCGCCGAATATAATGAAATAAGTCTACAATGAAGATAGGGGATAGTCAAGAGAATCGAAAGCTTTAATTGTGTTCAGCGAAGTACATGGACGTACTTCGCTGAACAGGCAACGCCGTAGATGCGCCTGCCGTATATTTTCAAAAGGGCACCTTAGCTCGGATAAGTATAG
The DNA here is from genome assembly GCA_963514615.1 of uncultured Treponema sp. Classification (GTDB taxonomy): domain Bacteria; phylum Spirochaetota; class Spirochaetia; order Treponematales; family Treponemataceae; genus Treponema. Next base: position 1,517 of record CAUPUT010000237.1, on the reverse strand, counting down.
CTCTTTCCGTCTATACCCCGTGCCGAAAAACGGCCGTCTTTTAACGGAGAGATAATATCCTCATAGCGCAGTAGGGCGGAAAGCGGGAATTTTCCGCCGCCATTCGGTAAATCGACTGCAAATTGCGGTAATGATAAACCGGAAAGGCGTTTACGTAATGCTTTCCATATAAGCGCGGCTTTTTCAAGCGGTACACGAAAATGCGCCGTTCCCCGCGCCAAATCCGTTTGAAACAGATACCCGGGTTTTATCCCCATACATACGAGCGCGTGGAAAAGCTCCGCAAGAACGGCGGGATCATCATTAACGCCGCGCAGCAATACGGTCTGGGTTTGCACCGGAATACCCGAATCGATACAGCGTGTTAAGGCTTTCCGCTGCGCCGTGCCGAGTTCCGCCGGATGGTTTATATGTGCAATCACCCAGAGCGGACGGACGGAACGGAGAAGCGCCATAAGCTCTTCGGTAAAAAGCTCCGGTGCAAAGACCGGCGCACGGGTGCAGAGGCGGAGCAGCAAATCGGATCGGACGGAACGGAGGCATTCCAACAGATGCTTTATCTGCTCAAAACTGCCGCTCATCGGGTCTCCGCCCGAAACCAGAATTTCCTGTACTTCGGGATGTGTTTTAAGATATGCTGTTACCGTTCCGATTTGCTTATCGGAAATAAAGCCGCTTGAGCGGGCGGTAAATTCCCGCCGGAAACAGTACCGGCAATACGAGATGCAGCGGCCGGTACTCAACAGCAGCACGCGGTTCGGATATTGGTGTACCAGATACGGGGTAACGCAATAGCGCGCCTCGCCGAGCGGGTCGCCCCGCTCTTCCTCCGACACGACCTGTTCGTCGTCGGAGGAAAGCACCTGCCGACGCAGCGCAGCAGCGGCGGCAGGTGCTGCGGAGGTAATCAAGGCCTTAAACGCCGGCGAAACATATTCCGGCAATCGAATAACCGTACCGGAAGCATGCTCATTTCGCCAATCATCATTCCAACGATTATCACCCCGGCTATCATCATCCGGTGCGGCGCTCATACATCCGTCAAGCTTACAGCGCATCGACTCCGTACATCAATGCCGCCAGTACTTGTGCATCGTCAATTAAGTTTTTCATAATGCAGTATTCATTCGGCTGATGCGCCATATCGTCGAGCGTGCTCCATACGACGGCATTAAAGCCTGCCTGACGGAGCGGAGCCGCAACGGTTCCTCCGCCGATACCGATGGTTTGCGTTTTTTTGCCGTGTATTTTTTCGATCGCCTTTGACAGCATCGTAACAACCTCGGCATCAACAGGCGTTGCAGGTGATTCCGCCGAATCATCGATAATTAACTCTACTTGTACGCCGTATTTTGCTTCTATCGCACTTGCCTCGACTTTTATCTTCTCCATCACTTCCGCAACAGTGTAACAAGGAAGTATACGGCAATCCATATAAAACACATCATCGCCCGGAATGGTATTGATGTTCGGAATATTCGCTTCTTTTTTTGTCGGCTGCAAGGTCGAATACGGAG
>CAUPUT010000236.1:0-3179 GCA_963514615.1 uncultured Treponema sp. | reverse complement strand
CGCACACGTAAATAATCGAGTTTGCTTATGCAAACTCGAGATAAAAAGCTCCGACGCTATTTTAGGCGGAGCTTTTTATCTTACCCTCCATAAAAACGGTAATTCATATCCGAAAATATCGGATACTCTTTTTCTCTTTTAATCAATCGATCGGTACCAATCGAGCCCGAACCGAGCGAATCATACACGTCGGTAAAGGCGGCAAGATGTTCCTCGCACTGCACAGCAGCGTATTCGGCAGAGGTTTGAGCATCCGCCATCAACGGCCAATCCATCGACTGCGCAAGCAACAGCTCTTTCGCTGCCATATTCAGCATCCGCTCTTTTAAACCTTGGTCATCGGGGAAACGTCCGGCAAGATCGATCATCCGTTCGGTAGCTTTTTGAATACGGGGAAACATCCAATCGTTTGAGCTATTGATCAGTTCGTCCGCATATCCGCTCGGCAGGTTAGAAGCATAAAAAGGATTAATACTCTGTATCCGCCGCACTTTTTTAAGGTATTCGCTCGGCAACGCACACTGTATATCACGCCGCTGCGCAAGTTTGCGGAACACCGATTCCAACCAGGCCATTCCTTCCCGCCATGTTTTACCTAGGAACGTAAGCGGCAACACGGAAACCGAGCACAGCGGATCGGCATCAAGCAATGACGCAATCTCCGTTAATACTGCATCACGGTTTGCAATAAATCGTTCGGCATCTTGTTCCGCCTGCCGGGAGCCCGCTTCCGCATCATAACAGTCGCCTGCCCGCCGATAATAGCAAAATCCGGTAGTTCGCCGTCCTTTTTTCACATCAAACAGGGAAGAGAGGGTCTGTTCATCCAATTCAAACCCGATGTCTTTATCGGTATCGAGGTAATTGGGGTGCAGATAAAAACCGGTTTCCGGATGTGCAATATCGGCGTATGCAGTGCTGTCTTTTCCTAAAAACGACAGACCGCTTTCGCCCATAGCTGCAGAAAAAACACCATTCACCGGCGGGCGATCGGCAAATAAAAAGCTCTGACTTTCCAGTACTGTATAATCGATGCCGTACGCCTTTATAATACGATCCAACCCGGTATCATACCCCATTGACGGGAGCCAAAACCCGGCCGGCACTGCTGCAAAATTCTCCCGAAAACTGCTGAGTCCTTGCTCAATCTGGGCAGTAAGTGCTTCCGGCATATCCTGATAAAACGGAAAAAAACACGGTGTTGCCGATGTTGCGAGCAGTTCGATACATCCTTTGGCTGCAAAGGAATTTATTCCTTTTAAAATATCTTTTTTATAAAGAATATTAAAATCTTCACGGCTAAGCGTCAAAAAATCAAGGTGCCGCCGTATAAGCGCTTCCTGCGGGGTTCCTGCTGTCCGCTGCAATTCTTGCTGAGCGAATGCGGTATGACGATCCAAATATTCGTTATATCGTTCCCAACAAAAAGAGGATTTCAGCATCTCACAAAGGAGTGGAGAAATAACAAGTCCGCACTTAAAGGAAACGGAATCGGCATCCAAGCGGTTGCACATCCGCAAAAACGGTAGCAATCCGTATGATAATATTTCATACAAGAGGTTTGCTTCAAGCGGTTCATTTTCTGCCGTATGGCTGATATACGGTACGTGGGCGTGGAAAATAAAAAGCAAAGTCTTTTTAATCATCGGGTACCTCGAATATAGATTCGTCGAACACAGGGAGACCTCTAAAAACCGAAGCTCTTTGAGGTTCATTTTTTCCTATCTAAAGGCCTGCCGGTAATGCCGGAAGTGAGACTTCTTCAAAGCAGCCAATCCCGATAAACCGATTACCTTATTCACCGCGCTTTGAGGAATACACAGTCGATGCGGAATATTTTTCCGCTGCATACTCACGATATGAGATTGTGCCAAAACTTGCTCATGCCCATTCGTAAAATGAGCCATTAAATCGATACGATGCGCATATTCGTCAAAGGAAACATGTACATACCGTCGACGATCTTCAGGAGGCACCTGTATATCAAAAAAATCAAGCGATTTTGAAACGTCATCAGGATCAAGCGAATGAACTCGTAACAAAAAAGACGAAAAATCTTTCGTCTCCGTCAGCTCGGTAAAAAGACGCTTATGAAAATCCCAAAAGACGAAAAACCAAAGCGGATTCTTTAGGACAACCCGTATTTCAGTCATATTATAGCTATACGCCGCCCCATAAGGCTTTGTTGACACTGCAATGGAATCACCACCATCTTCATCGCTCGCAAGATCGTCATCGAGATCGAGCAATTCACCGATCAAAAGATGCCGTGTTAAATCCGACGACAAAAACAGCCCATATTGGTCGGCCAGTGCAAAAAGAGCATCTGTTGACAGTGTTTGCAAATAGGATCTGGTAAATTTCACTGCATTACCCATTGAGGCATCATCTAAAATATTTATACTTATGTCAAGACTCAAGTCTTTTGAAAATGTAGCAGTTTCCGAAGTTCACACTTTGTTCAACTGTTGCTATTTGTGCGATTTAGAACTCGTCGACCTGTTCGACAACACAGTTACCGAACAGGTCTAGTGTCTTTTCTCCCCTTACCCATCAGCTAAGCACTTCTCCCCGCGACTGCTCAAGCTGTTTCAGAACCGCCGGATCAAGTTTAATAGAAAGATTTTTTTCGTTTGACGGGAGCACGGTTCCTTTCGGTGCGTTCTTCGCCCTTCGCAAATCCTTCACTGCAGTGTAGTAGAGATCGGCTTGTCCGTTCCGGCGCGCCTTTGAATAAAACACGGCGAGGTTCCCCGCGGCAATCAACACCGGCAGCGGAACAGTCTTTCCGTTTTTGTTTTTGATAAAGACATAGCCGCCGGAATAGTCCCGCACATGAAGCCACATATCCTTGCCCCGCACGTGATGCCGTAGCAGCTCATCGTTTTCGGCGGCTGTCCTGCCGACATACAAAATCCATCCGTCATGGTAAAACGTAAGTCCCGGCCGCTCTTTTTCTTGAGCCGCCTGTTTCCGCTGCACAGGTATCTTTCTTTTATGCAGTACTTTTTCGATAAGGTAAGGATTTTCTTCAACCCGCAGTTTTGCAAGCTCTTCGTTAAGCGCGGCGAGCGTCTGCTTGGAGGCTTCGATGTCATCGGTGAGCGCCTCAAGCCCCGAAACCGCTTTTTTATACCGCTCATAGTATCCGGCGGCATTTTCCTGCGCGGTTTTTCTCG
>CAUPUT010000235.1:0-3181 GCA_963514615.1 uncultured Treponema sp. | reverse complement strand
GTGCCGGAATAGTCGAACATTTTGCCGGAGTTTTTTAAATCCTGCAAAAATTCATCGTCCCCGTTATCGAAATCAATGACTAAACTGATTCCTTCAATCGAATCGACTTTCCGCGATTGCACAACGCGGCTTGTTCCATCCCCGTTCGGTTTTACTTCGTTGTTTTTCCCTCCAAGCTTCCACTTCGCATCGTCTTCTGCATCGCAGGTAAACCGGCGTCCATTCAATGTATGACTTTCAAAAGGCCCCGCTATCATTTTCTACCTCCTCCTAAAAAAAATAAATTATCAAATTTATTTTTTAATAAAGCGATGTTTCGGTTTTTTAAACCGAAACTCGTCGTTTAAATTCGATACACCAATTTGTGTATCGAATTTAAACTATTCGCCCAGATAAAAACCGAAATAAATATCGGTGTCAGAAATTTCGATATTGCCGGATAATTTTACCGGAAAGCGCACGTTAATCCGTTTAGGATTATTTGAATCTATTTTAACGCTCATATTCCGCTTGCTGAATTCCGGTTCCTGAATAATCGCCTGCAGTGCAAGCGAGTCGGCAAGATTCATAAACGATGTTTTAATCATCTTAGGCTGTTTTGCTTTTACATTTGCGGTAACGGTATCATCGCTGACAATCGGCGCCCCTTTTAATTCGTCCGCTTCCATAATCAGCCGTACATTGAATACAACATTTTGCAGTTTAACCAAATCTACAACATAGCGTTTGCTTGGGAATCGTCCTTCATTCGCCGGATGGTAAAACGTGATAATGTCATTCAATTCCGCAACATTGCCGTTCTTGATATTAGTAGATGAACCCTTGTTAACCGAAAGTGTCCGCTGCATATAATTTTCCTGAACATCATCAGAGCCGCAATGCAAGCCGGTCAACAAACCTTTATAGCCTTGCGCCGGATTACTGTTCGCAATTGTAACAATGTCATTTAAAAGAGCGCGGGCTGCAATGACAAACGGCAATTCACGGCTCCCGACAGATACTACTAAAAAATTGATTGCATCGTTTTTGCGTTCGTCCGTTATCTTTGTGCGCTCTGCTAAAACATCGGTACAGCCGTGGCAAACAAGCAGCGGCTTTTTCTCTAAAGCCGACCAGCGGTTTTCCCCGAATTCCTGATATACATCAAGCCGCGCTTCTTTCTTATAATCAAAACAACTTAAAATAAATGTTTCCCACACAATACCAATTTTCCCCAATGCAGCATTTACATCGGGGTCAAGTGCACCGTCTGCAAATTTCTTTATCATAAAAGTTGCCCCCGGTACATCCGCTGCTATTTCAAGCGTAATCATGTTGGAACTTTCACCTGACCATTTTGCCGTAAGCGGAATTTCTCCGGCTGCTATATCCCCTGTTTTTGCAGGCATATTCAACACACCGTCAATCGCTTCTTTTACCGCTTTTAAGATCGCCTCCGCTTTATCACCTTTCTTAACTGCAAACTCGGCAGCAACACCACCGACATACACCGTACCGGCACCGTTACCCGAAGCGCCTTCATTGGAAGCCGCAAGCGTAACACCAATAGCGCCTTTTGCCGGTACTCCCGTTTTTACCTTTGCGAGGGGGTACACCGTTACGGGAAACTCGGCTCCTTTTCCGTTTTGTGGAAAAAGCTGCAATGCCGCAAGATGTAAAGGGCTGCCGTACCCGTACCGATCTCCGACCGCATTAGCATTTCCTTCAAGTTCAAACTTATCCAAACCATACACGGCATCATCATTGCCCTGCCCGATAACCGCTAAGCGTTGCGGCAGCATGAACGCTTTCCCTGAATTAAAATTTTTGTATTCGACGCTTACACCACATACGCGACTTACCGCCGTTGCCGAAACTCCCATAATGCCTCCTATATCCGTATTAAAACTTCACCGGTTTTTCCGACTGCTTCAAACTGTATTTCTTCCAATTCCGCGCCGTCCCCTTGCGGAGAGTCCTCATAAAACGAAACGGAAAAATCTATCCGCGCTACGGTTACGGCAGCAGCACTTTCCGCTAAGTTGCTAGGAATTCCTGTTTTTATACCGGGCATATCCCGTTCAAGCACCACACCGCGCATCCCTAAATATGCATAAAATCCGCTCATTAAAATTGAACGGACAATGCCTGCAATACGCCACGCTTTTAATGCCGCTTGCCTTGCATCATCGCCATCCGATTCGGCATTACCGCACGCATAGCAATCGATAGAAAAAGAAGCGGTATATCTTTTCCGTCCGATTGCGCTTCCCGCTTTCCCTTCAACACGGCGCATCTCGTTCAGTAAAATATTTACAAGAGGAAACGGATTACCACCCACTTCGTTTTCCGTTAATTCCCACGGACGAGCGCTTTCCAAATACACGCCGATATTAAAATCTTCAAGCGATTCAATGCCGGCCGTTTCTGCAAGCGCGTATTGATTGCTTAATTCGTTTTTTAAGATAAGCGCTATAGCATCCCGTATTTTTTCTATGTTATCTTTTCCGTTTAAAAGCGTTTGAATTTGCGCCTGCATACCGTTACGCCTCTACATCTCTTTCAGCTGTACCGACAACAGAAGTCTACCAATTCCGATCGTCCGATCCGGTTCATATCGAACAACATAGAGCCGATATTCCGCACCGGATAAATCACGTAACAACACCTGCCACCCTTTTTGCGGCGTTTCTTTTGTGTACATCGCAAGTGAAGAAAGCCGGTATGAAACCGTTATCGTCCTGCCCTGTACCGGCACGCCGTCCGTATTTAGAAGATAGCCTATGTCGCCGACTGCACCGGTTAAATTAAAATGATTTCCCTTTTTATCGCTGAGCACAAAACGAGAGCCGCTGACATTGGCATTTTCCAATGTAAAAGACAAATCTTTTTCCGCAAGCTCCCGTATATTCATTGTGCACCTACCTATTTTTGCAGTTCGGTTAACGCTGCAATGATTTCATCTTTCGCCTTATCTTTCACGTCGATAGCGAAGAACAAGGCAAACTCTTTAATTTGATCGTCAGTCGCAGTATCGATAGCGGCAAGATAATCGGCAATCGACTTTTTAATTTCGGCAACAATTTCTTCTTTCTTTTTTCCGGCAGTTTCGATTTTTAATTTTGCGGCAAGCTCTTCAAGTTCTTTTTTATATAAAGCATCAAGCGTCTTTTGCGAACCATTTCCATCTTTTCCGCCATCA
>CAUPUT010000234.1:0-3199 GCA_963514615.1 uncultured Treponema sp. | reverse complement strand
ATGCCGCAATCCGCAGCAGTGAATATTTCGCTCTTCTTTTCTCTCAAAGGACGGCTTGTTACAACCGATGTTGCCTGCGCTGCCGGATCTTTAGCGATAGGCAGTGCGTATGAGCTGATTGCAGCAGGAAAACAAACGGTCATGCTCGCTGCCGGTTCCGATGAATTATCTCCATTTAATACTGCTATTTTTGATACGCTTTTTGCGACAAGCTTGAAAAACGATACACCGAAAGCCACACCCGCGCCTTTTGATAAACACAGGGATGGGCTGGTAATCGGCGAAGGCGCCGGGTGTTTTGTACTGGAAGAGTATGAGCATGCAAAAGCACGCGGTGCAGAAATTTTAGCGGAGATTGTCGGCTTTGCACAAAACTGCGACGGCCGCCACATCACGCAGCCGAACCGCATCATGATGGAAGCGGTAATGAGGAGCGCTGTTGAGGATGCAGGGATCAGTCCGGAACAAATCGGCTATGTGGATGCACACGGTACGGCAACCGATGTCGGTGATGTCGAAGAAACCAATGCCGTATATTCACTGTTTAAAAGAGCAGTACCGATCAGCAGTCAAAAGTCGTACACAGGACATACGCTCGGAGCATGCGGTGTGCTTGAAGCGTTCTTTGCAATCAATATGATGAAAGAAAAATGGTTTGCACCCAATCTTAATCTCACGGAAATTGATAACCGGTTACCCGATCTGCATTATATTACGGGGGATGGGCTGCATTTAGATACGGAATATGTAATGAGCAATAATTTTGCTTTCGGCGGTGTTAATACATCGCTTGTTTTTAAACGCTATGTTTCATAATAAAAAATCGGTAAAAGACTTTTATGACAGTCTTGCTGCAGACTATGATGCAGAACAGGATGCTCCTAATTTCCGTTTTGTTAGAGAACCTGAAAAAAAACTAATACAGGATTTCTTTAACAAAGAAGACTTTTCCGGAGCATCTGTTCTCGAAATCGGTGCGGGAACGGGTAGGTTTTCTCTTTTATTTGCCGCAGCTTGCCGCTCGTATACGGTTGTCGATCTTTCTCCTGCGATGCTGCAGCAGTTAACTCAAAAAGCGGAAAGAGAACACATCACCAATATTACGACTATTGAAGGTGATTTTTTGCAAGCGCCTGTTTCCGGTCCCTTTGATTATATTATCAGTTTTACCGCAATTGAATACATATTAGATAAAAAAGCATTATTTTGTAAAATTGCGCAGTTATTAAAACCGGGCGGCAAGCTCTTTATTACGACAACGCATAAAACGTTCATCAGGTTTTGGGGATGTTTTGGAAATTATTTTCGTCAGCATATCTTTATGAATATGTATTCAAAAAGAGAAGTAAAAAAACTTTTGCGGAACAACGAATTTACGCCTTTATTGATTGAAGATCATGTGTTAAAGCGTTTCCCCTTTAAAGGAATATTACTGGTTATCCATGCTCAAAAAAATTAAACGTATTCTGGAAGAAAAAAAAGAGCCGCTGCTTTCCTTTGCGCAGGAATTCAAAGATGTAGAGCATAATTATAAAGATTTAAGTCCGAAATTTCTTTTCGGCTTATTCTTAATTTTTATCAGTTTTGTGATAGGCTGGGGTATCCCGCTTGTTGCGCTGTGGTATGGCATTACACACAGCACGATTGCCATTCCCGCTCTTGCCGGGACGCTTGCGTACGGTATCGGTTGGGTACTTACTCCAATCGGACTTGCGATTACAGCAAAAGATAATATTTATTACCTGCGTTATTTTACCTCAAAATTTATTCTGCGTTTATACAATCCGCTCGACTTTCCTTCCGTGATGGAAATACTGACACCGGTATTTATTGCGGCACTGATTATTATGTGGATTATTTTTAAGTGGTCGGCGCCGTTTCAACTCACCCTTGTTACCCTTGTGTGTATTCATCAAATACTGCTGGTTGTTTCGCTACTGGTACCGAATAGCCAGTTGTTAAGCAGAACTGCGCGCGGAAAAGATCTGGAAGTTTTAAAAGAACTCTATCCCGATGATGGCCTTGCCCGGCTGATCTCATATTGGCAAAGCTGTCGCTTTATCTTTCGCTTTGATGATGGTGTTGACCCTGACCTTACTCCCGATATTCTCCGTATATTGGGACGGGAAGGCATATATGCAGTGTTCGCGATAACCGGGCGGCACGCTGAGCAATATCCCGATCTGGTACGCGAAGTCGCTGCACGCGGGCACCTTATTGTAAATCACAGCTACAGCCACCCCAATTTATTTTCGTTATTAACAGAAAAAAGACTGCGGGATGAGATGGTAAAAACAAATCATATTTTACAAAATATTACCGGAAAACAACCGTATCTTTTTGCTCCGCCTATCGGACACAGCAATATTTTTTTACGGAAAACCCTCCATTTGCAAAAAATGACTGCGTTAGGGTGGGATGTAAATTCACATGACGTGCTGCACTTATCCGAATCAAAAAAACAGCGCTTTCTTGATTCTCTTTTGTCTGCCCTCAAACCGGCTATTCTTTTGTTCCACGACGGTCTCTACGCTCCCGGCACTCCTCATAAAGTGCAGACATTGGAACTATTGGAAAAAGTGTGTGCGCTGTTGCACAAGTTCTAAAAAAGATTGGCTGTTTTTGATATTTAAGATAATTAATTAATCGGCAATCAATACTATTTTTTGGAGGTAACCAATAATGATCTATGATTATTCAGTGCAAGATGCACAAGGGAATGATGTCCCACTCAGCCGATACAAGGGCAAAGTACTGCTTGTTGTAAATACGGCAACGGACTGCGGATTTACACCGCAGTATAAAGAACTGGAAGAAATATATGAAAAATACCACGCCAATGGTTTTGAAATAATCGATGTGCCGTGTAATCAATTCGGCGAGCAGGCTCCCGGCACCGATGCGGAAATTCACCAATTTTGCACACTCCGTTATCACACAACATTTCCTCAGATGAAAAAGTCTGATGTAAACGGTGAACATGCGCTGCCGCTTTTTACCTATCTAAAATCACAGAAGAAATTTGAAGGTTTCGGCGAAGGGAAGATGGCGGAAACGCTGAGCGATTTTATCCAAAAGATCGACAGCGATTATAAAAACAATCCCGAAATCAAATGGAATTTTACCAAGTTCGTTATTGACCGTGACGGTACGGTCGTTGCCCGCTTTGAACCGCCTGCCCCCATGTCCGATGTTGCAG
>CAUPUT010000233.1:0-3216 GCA_963514615.1 uncultured Treponema sp. | reverse complement strand
TTCAAAAGAGTGCCGGAGGAAGTCTTCACCGAATCCTCAATATGATGACCGGTAACCGGATACTGGCTGTCATTACCGGTTTCGCAGTTACCGCTATTGTTCAATCATCAGGTGCGACCACCGTTATGACCGTTTCTTTCGTTAATGCGGGGTTACTCTCGTTAACACAAGCAATCGGCGTCATCTTCGGCGCCAATATCGGTACAACGGTTACCGCATGGATTGTCGCATTGGTCGGTTTTCAACTTAAACTTGCCGAAATCGCAATACCGGCATTCGGTATCGGCTTTTTTCTTACCTTCTTCAAAAAGCTCCGTCAGGAAAGCTTGGGCGAAGGCATCATGGGCTTCGGTCTCCTTTTCACGGGACTCGGAATTCTCTCTTCACTTATGCCGGATATTTCTGCCGATAACCTTTCGTTTTTATCATTAGCTGCGGACGGTGGCATCTACAGCATTATCATCGGGTTTATTGCAGGCTTCCTTTTAACGGTCATCCTACATTCCTCTTCGGCCACCACCGCTATTATTTTGACCATGGCTTATGGCAAAGTTATCGGCATTGAATTTGCTGCAGCAAGCGTACTCGGCAGTAACGTCGGTTCGACAATCGATGCGGTTATTGCAGCCATCGGCAGTAAACTCAATGCGCGCAGAACAGCCATGGTACACGTATTGTTTAACGTATGCGGTGCGCTTTTATTCTTAATCTTTTTTAAACCGTCGCTTGCCTTGTTGTATCGCCTAACGCCCGAGGGCGGCAATCTCTCAGACATTACCATCCGGCTTGCACTCTTCCACTCTATGTTCAATATCCTCAACTCATTGATTGCGCTCCCCTTTGTTTCGTACATTGCACGCTTTGTAGAGTGGCTTGTAAAAGATAAGGGGGACGAATCACCGGAGCGATACCAACTCGTTATGCCGAACGAAACGGCAATTAAAGAGAACATCGAAGCGTACATTTTACAGGCGGAACGGGAAATCAGTGTGATGTCTATGGTTGTCCGAAAGATGTTCGATACGATCCGTCCGCTGCTTGAAGATGATTATAAGGGTTCTGCCGAAATCGTCATCGAACAGCTCGTGCAGCAAGAAGACTATGCAGATCAAATGCAGGAAGAGTTATCCCGCTTTTTAATTGCAACGTCTCGCCTGTCGCTCAGTGTTAAAGCGGAACATAATGTACGGCTCATGTTGACAATCGTCGATAACCTCGAAAACATGACTGATCATATTTATGAATTGGGACTGCATATCGAAAAGAGCAAAAAGAAAAAGCTCAATATTCCGAAAGAGGATATGGATAAACTCTTGCCCTATCTCGGCGTCGTCAATCAATTTATTCACTTTGTGCACGATCATTTGAATAAGCCGCTGGCGCAGGATCAATTGGCGCTTGCCGACGAAATGGAACAAACTATCGATGCAATGCGCCGCAACCTCAAAAAACTCGCACGAAACCGTTTGGAAGAAGGTGGTAATGTTAAAGCAGAGCTTTTGTATATCGATATGGTACGGACAATTGAAAAAGTTGGAGACTGCGCGTTCAGTATTTCCGAAACACTCAGCAAAACGATGTAACGATTAAGAGCGAAAGATTCCAATACGTCCATTAAGCGAATGAATAATGAGGTGAAATATAGAATTATTGAAATATGTCGAAGAAGATCCGCAGCGGGTACTAGCGATAACCGATAGCGGTGAACTATTGCAGTACGGCGAAATCAAGAAAGCCGCTGCAGTGCTTCTAAAAGAGGTTGGACATCGGCTCGTGTTTATACTCTGTAGAAACTCACCCGGGACGCTGCTCGGATACCTCGGTTGCTTAAAGGCGGGTGCCGTTCCGCCTTTGTTGGACGCACATATTGAACCCGATCTTTTACAGCACTTAATTCAAACCTATACTCCCGCCTTTTATTACATTCCGCACGATTTGCCTGAAGAAACAAAAAAATCCTTCCGATGAATGAACCTGTTATTACGATAGCGGACAGTGTGCTGCTCCGTTCGGATAAAAAAGGGCCGGAGCTTTTTCAAGATTTAGCGCTGCTCCTCACCACATCGGGGAGTACCGGCAGCCCCAAACTCGTACGCTTAACGTACCGCAATATCTGTGAAAACGTGCGGTCAATCGCAACATACCTGCATATCACTGTCAAGGAGCGGCCGGTAACTATGCTGCCGATGAGTTATTCATACGGAATGTCCATTATCAATAGCCATGTCCTTATGGGTGCAACTGTCATATTGACCGGGCACGATATTTTAACCGCCGCATTCTGGGAACGGGTTAAACAAGAAAACGTCAGCTCGCTTGTAGGCATCCCCTATACCTATCAAATGTTCTCCCGTCTACGGTTGACCGAAATGGAGCTGCCGGCACTCAAAACGCTGACGCAAGCGGGCGGTAAACTGCCGTATGAACTGCATCAAAAATTCGGCGAATGGAGTCTGAACACCGGACGGCGCTTTTTTGTGATGTACGGACAAACCGAAGCCGCACCGCGCATGGCATATCTGCCGCCTAATAAGACAATGGAAAAATGCGGCAGTATGGGTATTGCAATTCCCGGCGGTGAACTCAAGCTGATCGACGAAGCCGGTGCGGAAATTACAACACCCGATACTGTCGGCGAATTGGTGTACCACGGGCATAATGTCGCGATGGGATATGCGGAATGTGCTGCCGATTTAGCAAAAAGCGACGAATGGTGCAGAACACTGCATACCGGCGATATGGCAAAACGGGATTCAGACGGGTATTTTTTTATCGTCGGGAGAAAAAAGCGGCTCATTACAGTGTTCGGCAATCGGGTTAATTTGGACGACACCGAAAGGCTGCTTTCCGCAGCCTTTCCTGACCCCGGTTTTGCCTGTATCGGGAAAGACGACCTCCTCTGCGTTTATACAACACTGAAAACCGAAGAACAGCATCGCGCAATATCGGAATACCTCGCACAAACGACACGGCTTCCGACAAAGGTGTTCCACGTTTTTTTATCGATACAATTCCTAAAAACTCGTCAGGAAAAACGCTGTATTCGCAGCTGGATATACGTTAAAAAAAATTTTTTATGGATAATTCTTTTCGGTTGCCTTGACTAAAGCGGTGAAATAAATTAGTATAATGCTTTCTCGGGCCTATAGCTCAGTTGGTTAGAGCAGCGGACTCATAATCCGCGGGTCGCCGGTTCAAGTCCAGCTGGGCCCATTT
>CAUPUT010000232.1:0-3272 GCA_963514615.1 uncultured Treponema sp. | reverse complement strand
TGTAAAAAATTTTAAATAGACAGCAGGCTGTAAGTCTGATAAAATGTGTTCTACAAAAGTTTTTATAGGAGATGATATGAACTATTTTGTTCTCATCGGCATTGCGATTATCATCGTCGGTTTTATTTTAAAACTTGACGTTGTCGCAGTCGTATTGATTTCCGGTCTCGTTACCGGATTAATTGCAAAAATGGGACTGGTTGAAGTGCTCAATGCAATAGGAACGGGATTTGTCAATAACCGTTATATGAGCTTGTTTTTTATTTCGTTCCCTGTTATCGCCATTATGGAACGCTACGGCTTAAAATTGCGTGCCGCGGAATGCATCAAAAAGATTAAGGGCGCAAGCGCCGGTATGGTTATTTGGCTCTACATTGTAATCAGAACGATTGCTTCCGCTTTTTCAATTCGGTTGGGCGGGCATGTTCAGTTTATCCGCCCGCTCATTTTGCCGATGGCTGAGGGAGCCGCCCGAAAGAATATCAAACTGACTGACGAAGATATTGAAAAAATCAAAGGGCTTGCCGGCGCTTCCGAAAATTACGGAAACTTCTTCGGGCAAAACATATTTCCCGTTGCATCCGGCGTTTTGTTAATTACCGGCACCTTGAAGGAACAGGGGTTTGATATCAGCAATATCGATGTCGCAAAGTATTCCATTTTAGCGGGCGTTGCGATGGTGCTCATCGCGCTTGTCCAGTGCTGGCTGTTCGAAAAGCATTTAAGAAAAGGAGAGAAGCGCGATGTTTAGTTTTATCCATTCGCACAGCATGATTATCGATGAAATCATATACGGCCTCTGCGGTCTTGTTTCCATTATTACCGCATTCATCTCCTTAAAAGGGAAAAAGCATTTGAGCGGGACGTTTTTGTTTTGGGGTATTTTAGGCTTGTTGTTCATGTTCGGCAAAGTGATCGTATTGAACGTTCCGAACGGCGGAGCTATTATCGGCGGATTATTGATTTTGTTGGGTATTCTCACTTTAACAAAACAGGTAAAGATTGCAGACATCCCGACTGCCGAAAAAGAAGAGATAGAAAAAAATTCGCAAAAGGTAGGCAATAAGATTTTTATTCCGGCGGTTTTAATCGGCGTTGTAGCAATGCTATTGGCGCAGGTCAAAAGCTTTAACATTTCGCTTGGAACCAATGCTGCCGGTAAGGCAATCATCTTCGGTTTTTCAACCGCTCAGGTCGTCGGCGCAGCCTCCATTATTGCGTTGATTTTCGCGGTGGTGTTGGCAAAACCGACATTGAAAAATACCGTCAACGATACTTCAAAGATGCTGATGCAAGTCGGCTCCTCCAGCTTACTTCCGCAATTACTCGGCGTTTTAGGAGCGATATTCGCAACTGCCGGTATCGGTAAAATCATCGGCCAGTTTGCAAGCGGTATTGTACCGCAAGGAGTACCCATTCTCGGTGTTATCGCATACTGCCTCGGCATGGTAATCTTTACGATGATTATGGGAAATGCATTTGCCGCGTTTACCGTCATTACCATCGGCGTCGGTGTTCCCTTTGTTATTATGCAAGGCGGAAATCCGGCAGTTGTCGGTGCACTCGGTATGACCTGCGGATACTGCGGCACACTTTTAACGCCGATGGCGGCGAACTTCAACATCGTCCCCGCAGCAATTTTAGAAACCGAAAATAAATACACGCTTATTAAAACGCAAGCCTTTATGTCGGTTGCCTTGATCATCGTGCACATCATCTTAATGTCAATCTTCGCCTTTTAGGAGTAGAAACAAGGGCAACCGTACTGGGAATACTTTAAACGGTTGCTTTCCGTCTGCACAAAATTTTGAATAAAATTTTGTGCAGTTTATTTTAGACGAAGGGCAATCGCATCAGACAAATCGAGCAAATTCCGCAGAATAATAGAGGTTATGTCTGTTAAAACAAGTTTTTCCGTTAGCCTTTTGGAAATAGGCGAGGCATATACGAGGCATGAACAAAAATTACCCGCAAGCGTGCTTTTGCACGTTGAGGACTAATTTTTGTGAAATAACGAAGTAGATGCCCGTATATTTTCAAAAGGAAAGGGCGGACAGCCTCTGCTGCGGCAGGGATATCAAACAACTTTCTGATGCGATTGCCCTGTAGGAGCCATGATGAAAATTTTAGTTACCGGATTCGATCCCTTCGGCGGAGAAAAAATCAACCCCGCACTGGAAACAATTAAGCGATTGCCTGATACCATTTTAGGCGCGCAGATTATCAAACTTGAAATTCCGACTGTTGTAGGAAAATCTTTAGCAAAGATAAAAGAAGCGGTTGAAAAAGAAAATCCCGATACGGTGTTAAGCATCGGACAAGCAGGCGGCAGATCCGAAATTACCGTAGAAAGAATCGGTATCAACATCGACGATTGCCGCATCCCCGATAACGAAGGGAATCAACCGATCGATGAACCGGTGGTAAAAGGCGGACCCGCTGCATATTTTGTTACCGTTCCGATAAAAGCCATTGTTGAAAACATAAAAGCGCATAAAATTCCCGCTTCAATTTCCAACACGGCGGGTACTTTTATCTGCAACCATGTCTGTTACGGTGTCGCGCACGTTGCGGCGCAAAGGACGGCGGCGGGGAAACCGATGAAAAGCGGCTTTATCCATATTCCGTTTCTGCCCGAACAAGTAATCGGGAAACCGGCGCTTACCCCCTCGATGAGCTTGGAAACAATTGTCAGCGGCATTACCCACGCGCTTGAAGCCATCGTCAAACACGGTTCCGACATAAAGGTCTCGGGCGGGAAGATATGCTAGCGGTTCGTACGGCATGAGTATTATCGGGCTGCTGATAACGGCATTTTTACCGGCATCGGCAGCGGTCTGTATTGCAATAAAAAAACACGTTCCCGTTTATGCGCTTGCCGCCGTATTCTTTGCAGCAGCAGCGTCACTGCTTCCGGTGCTTGCGCTCCAGCATAGTGTGCATACTTTTTTAGATGTCGGTATTGCAAAACGATCGGAAGCGGTGAGGCTCCTGTTTAACAGCTTTATTACGGCAGCCTGGATAGAAGAAGGTGTTAAAACAGGATTCTTCGGTTTAACGGCTGCTATGGTTTTAAAAAAAAGATTCGGGATTACACAGAGTATGCTGCTTGGCGTATTCTTCGGCTTTGTCTTTAGCGGTTTTGAAAATATCTCGTATGGTTTGCGGTATTCCAACGTGCAGTTTCTCCGGCTTGTTACCGCCGCCGTATTACACGGGACGCTCGGCTGTTTTTATGCATCAATGGCATACACAAAAACAAAGCGGAAAGC
>CAUPUT010000231.1:0-3277 GCA_963514615.1 uncultured Treponema sp. | reverse complement strand
ATAGATCGATTTTTTCACGGAACACTCTCCCATAATTTGTTCATTTGCCGCTCATTTATATCGTGCAGTTTTTGCATCTCGTCCGCATCGGGAATCGTATACCAATACTGCAAATCCGAATCAGTCCAGATTTTCTTTTGTTTGCGCGAATATTGTATCGGCGGAAGTTCAAGCGGCTCGTCGGGAAGCATAAAAATCACCGGGTCGATTGAAATCATTACCTCATCGGGGTCAACGCTCGGCTTTTTTGTTCCGCTTAGTAAAATAATCACGGAAATAATCAACATGATAATCAGTAGACCGAGTGCAGAAGCTAGAATGATGAGCTTATGCGTCCGAATCGTTTCCATGATGTTCATCCGGCTGTTCCTCCTGAGTTTTATGAATCCGCTTCGGCGGCCGCGACGGAATATAGATACCTTCTTCGGGTTCTACATCCTCTTCTATAAAAGTATCGGCATCTTCTTCCGCTTTCTCCTGCTTTAATAACTCAATATCATTATCCAATTTGATTGCAATGAGTTTTGAGACACCGGATTCCTCCATTGTGACACCGAGCATGGTATTTGCACCGAGTACTGTTTTTTTGTTATGGGTGATGACGATATATTGACTGACATTCGCAAAGCCGGATAGAGCCGTAACGAAGCGGCTGACGTTCTGCTCGTCCAGCGCTGCGTCTATCTCGTCCAAGAGACAGAACGGGGAGGGCTTAACCATATAGGTAGCAAAAAGGAGCGCCACCGCCGTCATGGATTTTTCTCCGCCCGATAACAGGCCGATGTTCTCCAGCTTTTTCCCCGGAGGCTGCGCGAAGATATCAATACCCGACTCAAGCACTTGCTTGGGATCGGTCAGTTTAATTTCCGCCCTGCCGCCGCCGAAGAGCCGCCTAAACATATTGTGAAAGTTCTTCTTGATCTTATTATAAGTGACGAGGAACAGCTCCGTAGACTCCGCCTTTATTTCATCCGTAATCCGCTGCAAATCCGAGCGGGCTTTATCAAGGTCGTTGATCTGTCCGGTTAAAAAATCGAATCGGGTCTTTACTTCTTGGAATTCCTCCGGAGCCATCAGGTTGACGCTGCCGAGTTCTTTCAGCTGTTTGCGCAGCTCGGCAAGTTCCGTCCGTAAATCCATCGGGGAAGCGGTGATTTTATACATCCGCTCTTCAAATTCCATCAATTCACGCGAATGGGTTTCTCTAAAATTATCTTTGACGTTTTTGATTTCGATTTCAAGGGTTGCCGTATCGACATAATACTTTTCGATAAGCGAATTATGCTTGGCAAGTTCCGCATTGAGCGTTTTCAGCGTCCCTTCGTTGCTCGAAAGCTCGTTGTTGCGGGACGCGATTTCTTTTTCCAGCTGCTCGAGCGCTTCGGTCAACTGCCGTCCCTTGCGGTCAATCGACGCAATTTCTCCTTCAATTTCAAGGAGCTGTTCTTTTACCTCATCAAAGCGTTTTTGCTCCGTGTACAGCTCGTTTTCAAGTTCGCGGAGCGCGTTTTGCTGTACCGTCAATTCTTTCCGCAAAAACGCCGCTTGCTGCTCGGCTGCGTCGGATTCAGCCTTCATCTTGGTTTTATGGATACGGAGGTCTTCCAGCGTTTTCCGGTACTCGTTTATTTTTACTGCGAGCTGCTCATTTTCGGTATGCAGATTTGCTATCTTTTTTCGTTTTTCTTCTATAGTATTTCGATTTGCTTCGATTGCCGCATCGATACTGCGCTTTTGAGTGATAATACCTTCCGGCGCTAAAAAATCATCGATAAAACTTGCGGAAGATTTTTTGTACTCCTGCAAATATGTTTCCAGCGACTCGGTTAAGCCGAGCAGCTCGGTAAACGACTGTACGGCGTTGTTGGCAAACTGGGCAGTCTCTTTTTCAGTATGATCGCTGAGCGCGGCAAAGTCCGAAAAGATATTCTTACGGCCGTTTAACAGCACCTTGATTTGGCTGATGCAGTCAAAAACCTGTTGTTCCAGTTTGCCGCGTCCCTGCGCCGAATAGCCTGCTGCGGAAAGGTTCTTATCCAGTTCCGTAACGATATCTTCGGTGATGGCGCGGAGTTCGGTTTCCATACCGGCGCGTTTTTTATCGAGTTCTTCAATCTGCTCCTGCAGCGTCATACGGGTTGTATCGTTGTCGGTGATCTTTTGCGATGCGAGGCGGAGGCTTTCTTCAAAGTCGTCGATGTTTTTTTGAATATCCTGCACCTTCTTTTTAAAGTCGTGCACCTTTGCATCCTGCTCTCCGGCGTCTTCTTCAAGGTTTTCGATACGCTCTTCAAGCCCTGTCTTGCGCAGCTCCAGCTGACCGAGTTTGGTTTTCAGCTCGGTTTGCCGCTCTGCCTGCAAACGCGCCTGATTTTCCTTTCCGCGCTTTTCGATGGCGAGTCCGTAAATCTCTTTTTGATGTTCGTCGAGCTTTTTTTCCAAGCTGTTGACTTCGTCCATGTTCTCGGAAAGCATCGTATGGATGGAATCGATTTTGGTCTGTACATCATCGCGCTTAGCTTTGGCTTCTTTTATGCTTTCCTCGCGCTGTGCGTAGTCGTCGGTGAATTTTTTAAGGCGCAATAGCTGGATATCGAGGTCGTGTTCAAAGATGGCATCCCGCAGCGACCGGTGCTTGACGGTTTTTTCCGCCTGTACTTTCAGAACATCGTAGGAGCGGCGCACCTCTCCCAATACGCCTTCCACTTGACGCATATTTTCTTGCGTTTTTTGCAGTTTGCGCTCAGCTTCGGCGCGGCGTACTTTAAACCGCGTAATACCTGCCGCCTCTTCAAACAAATAGCGGCGGTCTTCCGGCTTGCTGGAAAGAATTTGGTCTATTTTTCCCTGCTCCATGACTGAATACGCCGCCTTTCCGACACCCGTATCCCAAAAAAGCTCCCGCAGCTCTTTCAAACGCACCGGCGTATTATTGATAAAATATTCGCTTTCTCCCGACCGGTACAGCCGGCGTTTAATGGCAATTTCACTTACTTCAAGATTTAATAATCCGTTTTCATTGCTGATGGTCAGCGTTACTTCGGCCACATTGAGCGCCTTCCGCGATTCGGTGCCGTTAAAGATAACGTCTTCCATCTTCTCCGCACGGAGCGTTTTTGACGCCTGTTCGCCCAGTACCCACTTCATCGCATCGACGACATTGCTTTTACCGCAGCCGTTCGGGCCGAGCAAGGCGGTAATACCTTCCGCAAATTCTATCCGCGTCCTATCCGCAAACGATTTAAATCCGAATATTTCAAGACTTTTAAGAAACACC
>CAUPUT010000230.1:0-3306 GCA_963514615.1 uncultured Treponema sp. | reverse complement strand
GCCGATGCGTGTATCATAATAGTATGTTATATGTTTAAGAAGTAATTGAAAACTTCTAATGGTGGAGGTAGACTTATGCATTTAAAACAGAAATTTCAAACACTACTGTCATTCGCGACAGTATTAGGCATGGTTGTAATGATCTTTGTATCCTCATGCTCTGCAAGCCCTGCTTCGGCAACAACGGTTTATGCCGATACAAAGCATTCGGATTCAATCACAAAAGAGACGATTACTCTGTTAGAAGGACTGCAGAGTGCGAATAGGCAGGTGGCGGCATCAATCTTACCGTCGGTAGTAACACTTTCGGTTACCGAGATTAAGAAAGTCAGAAATCCTCTGTCGGGTGACGGTTTTCCGTGGTTCTTCTTTGGAATGCCTAATCAAAATAACGGCGAAAAATCCGATGGTAATGACGGCGGCGAGCAGGAATATAAATCAGAAGGTATGGGATCGGGCGTTATTGTCCGTAAGAGCGCTAACACCTATTATGTGCTGACTAATCAGCATGTTACCGGTACGGCTGAAAAGATTATCGTCAAGTTATATAACGGACATACCGCAGAAGGAAAACTGATCGGCGGCGACCAGCGGCGGGACATCGCATTGGTTTCGTTTGAATCCACCGAGAAAGATATTGCCATTGCCGAATTGGGAAATTCCGATGCGGTAGAGGTCGGCGATATTGTCTTTGCTGTCGGTTCTCCGCTCGGGTATGTTTCGACGGTTACCCGCGGTATGGTCAGCGCGGTCGGACGATCGGGCGGACCGAATAATAATATCAACGACTTTATCCAAACCGATGCCGCCATCAATCAGGGAAACTCCGGCGGCCCGCTGGTCAATATCTATGGACAAGTTATCGGTATTAACACATGGATCGCATCGTCGAGCGGCGGCTCCCAAGGACTTGGTTTTTCCATTCCGATCAATAACGTCAAAGGCGCAATCGACTCGCTTATTTCCGACGGTAAATTGAAATACGGATGGGTCGGCGTGCAATTAACAAGCGCCGACGAAACGGTTATGAAAGCTCTCGGAGTCGACGAGAAAACCGGCGCTTTGGCTATCGATATTTTCTTAGGTTCGCCTGCGTTTAAAGGCGGCATCCGTCCGGGCGATTTTGTCGTTAAGCTAAACGGCAAAGAAGTAAAGAGTGTCGATCAACTGGTACGCGATGTCGGTGATCTCCGCAGCGGCACCACTGCAGAATTTGTCGTTATTCGCGATGGAAAAGAACAAACACTTTCCGTGAAGATCGAAGAGCGGGATCAAAACATCGTAACCGACTCATCAAAGTTATGGCCGGGGTTTGTCGGTTACGAGCTCACTGATGACGTGCGCGATAAATTAAAGCTTGATAAAAAACAGACGGGAGTACTGGTCACCAATATTACCAATAAAACACCCGCTGTTATCATCGGACTTAAATCAGGTGATATTATTACTGCGGTAAATGATGTGCCGGTAACCAATATGCGCGAATTCTATCGCGAATTATCAAAGGTCAAAAAAGAAGTATGGTTCGATGTATTGCGTGAAGGACAAACGTTATCAACTTTACGCTATAAGTTTTAAGTAAAAACACAAAAATAAAAAACGCCGATTAATCATCAGGATTAATCGGCGTTTTTTATAAGGGGTGGTAATCGGTTATTTAACTCGCATAACGAAAACACCCTTCCAATCGGTCGGCGGTGGAGAACTTCGATAATGTGCTATTCTTTCTAAGAATACTTTTGCCGGTTGGTCGTTATATTTTTCTACGCATTCCAAAAAATATTTTTCAGCTGTCTTCCATTTCCGCTGCCGATAATAGTCAAGCCCTGTTTCAAAAACCTTTTTCAAATCGTAAATTTTATCGCTGGTATTTTTTTTGGTTTCCTGTAAAATTTCAAAAATACGTACAGCTTCCATTTTCCCCTTTACCGTTATATAATCAAGCTCACGGCAAATAAATGCATTTCCCAGATTGTTATAAACAGCTTCCGAAATAATAGTCTTTGATCCATATTGTTTATTTGCGCCTTCAAGCCGTGCCGCCAAATTAACCGTATCACCGATAGAAGTAAAATCTTTTCTTGTTTCGGAACCGACAGGACCAAACACGACATATCCTGTGTTTATCCCGATACCAAGAGAAATCGGTTCTCTCCCTACCTTTATTGCGTTCTGCTGCTCACGATAGAGAGCCTCCCGTATTTCTATTGCAGCCTTGCAGGCATTTATCTCTTTTTTCGGTCCTGCAAAAAAAGCCATTATTTCATCTCCAACATACTTATCGACATCACCGCCATTATCAAAAATAATTTTAGTTTCGATGTTGAGATAGCGGTTTAGAATCGCAATAACTTCTCTTGCCGGCAATTTCTCACAAAGTTTCGTAAAGCCTCTGATATCGGTAAAAAGGAAACAAAGATTCCGCGAGATACTCCTGGCTCCGACATCTTTTTCCGCATTTCTAAGGGTATGGAACGAAATATATGGGAGCATACCACGCACAAGCGTAATAATATTTTTTATTTCTTTTGAAAGAGTCTTGATTTCATCACGTGTTTTAAGGTTATCTTCAAAAACAAGTCTTTGTGCATCGATCTTTGCATTACCTGAAAATATTTCGTTTAATATATTAGTCGTCTTTCTAATATTTACACAAAGCTGAATAATAGGTTCTGCAATAAAATCGGCAAGAAAAAGTGTAATAATTATCGCTGCATACAAGAAAATAGCTGCAAGTGCAAAGATAAATACTTTTGCTTGAAAGTATGGCCGGTCAAGTATCTCTTTCATATATGTTACGACGGAAAACCCGACGAGTCTTTGACCGTCTTTGCGTGAAAAGGTTATGGGGTATACATAAAGACACATTCCCTTGTCCGCTTTATAAATAGGTTGACTCCGGGTATGTATATTTTGAAAATGCTTTATATAAAGAGCAGCTTCTTCCGCAGTAATGCGTTTTTCTTCTGCCGGTATATTTCGCACCGATCCTTGTTCTGTTGTATAGGAGAATACATTGAAATTGGGAAGTACTGTAGTATTATCAATCTTATTAAGAAATACCGGTTCTTTACTGTCCGTTGTAATAATATCTACGCGCCGGTGCGGAAACGGGGAAGATGCATTTGTTTTTTTTATTCCTTCGAGAAAGGCGCTTATTTTTGCATGAAGTCCGTCGGAAAAGCCGTAGATTGCCGCGACTTGTTCGGCTTGGTTCTTACCGGTTGTATTCACATTTTGCGTTAAAAGCAATTTATAGTTTTTTAAATCCGTATAAATAAAAACTGAAATAATAATAATAATTGC
>CAUPUT010000229.1:0-3346 GCA_963514615.1 uncultured Treponema sp. | reverse complement strand
TACCCGTATAAAATGCTGATTGTCTTTTAAAAGCTTTGCAATCTGCCGTTCGGTTGTCGCTTCCGTTGTTTTATACCCAAGCGAAAACTCACTTATATCGCGAATAGCCTTTGCGTCTGTTAGCTGTATAGTTCGTATCATCCATTACTCCTTTAATTCATAATTATGCATTCTTAATTATGAATTAATTATCCCTGCTGCTGATATGGGACTGCCACATTTTTTGATAGAGCGGAGAGCGCTGTAACAGCTCGGTATGCGTTCCCTCAGCGGCGATTTTCCCTTTATCCAGTACGATGATTTTATCGGCATTGACAATCGTGGAAAGCCGGTGCGCAATCATAATAACGGTCTTATTTTTTACGAGGTTATCGATAGACTGCTGGATAACGGCTTCGTTTTCCGGGTCGGAGTAGGCGGTTGCCTCGTCGAGTACCACAATGGGACTGTCTTTTAGTAAGGCACGGGCAATGGTGAGCCGCTGCCGCTCGCCGCCTGAAAACTTGCTGCCTGCGTTTCCCGCATTGGTGTCATACCCGTCGGGCAGGCTTTTGATAAAGTCGTGAATGCTGGCTTTTGTACAGGCGGCTTCGATTTCCGCATCGGTTGCATCTTCTTTTGCCATCTTAAGATTTTCCCGAATGGTCTTATTGAACAAAAAGTTTTCCTGCGACACGTAGGTAACCAGCTGCATATTCCGTTCCAAGCTCATGCTCCCGATATCAGCGCCGCCGATGGTGATGTGTCCGCTGTCGATATTCCAAAAGCCTGCCAACAGTTTTGCAATGGTAGACTTACCGCTGCCGGAAGAACCGACAATCGCGGTCAGCTCTCCTTCTTTGGCGGTAAAGTTCAATCCGTCAAATACCTTTGTGCTGTCTTTGGCAGTAGCATTGTTTACCGCGCTGCCTGCCGCACTATCCTTGGCAGCGGCACCGGCTGTTTCGCACAGCGCTCCGCCGTAGCCGAACACGACATTTTCAAAGCGTACATC
Organism: uncultured Treponema sp.; assembly: GCA_963514615.1. Taxonomy (GTDB): domain Bacteria; phylum Spirochaetota; class Spirochaetia; order Treponematales; family Treponemataceae; genus Treponema. The sequence goes on along the minus strand of CAUPUT010000229.1, from coordinate 2,352 downwards.
ATACCCGTGCGGTGCAGGGGCGGTGTCTTGCCGAACCAGCTCCGGTAAATCGAGTACCGACTGTATCTCACCGAACACAACACGCACATTCGCCATTGTGTCCATATACGCCATTGCTTTGAGGAGCGGTTTATATGAAGCATAAGAAAGCAGCACACACATGATCAGCACCGGCATTGTAATGCCGCCGGTCATAAACAGATACAAACCGACGGGCAGTACGACAAGGAGCGTAGACGGCAGCACTTCCATCGCAGCGGTCATCGCAAAACACACGCTCAAATACCAGTCGAGCATTGAGTCCCGGTTATCCTCCACCGCTTTTTGGAATTTATCATACGATGATGCCGATTTGTTAAATGCCTTGATCACTTTTATCCCTTGAATATATTCGACCGCGGCGGCATTCATTTTTTTGGACGCTTCGATGTATCGTTTCGATTTTGCTTCATAGTCTTTCATCATCAACATCGAAAAGAGCATACCGAGCGGCAGCGTTACGAGGTTTGCAAGAGCGATTTTCCAGTTTAGTATAAAAATGATAACGACAATCACAATCGGAATGATAACGTTGGCAAGTACTTCGGGGATAACGTGCGCAATCGGCTTTTCCATTTTATCCACTGTTTCTACCACAAACTGAGACCACTTACCGCTGCTTTTTTCTTCTATCGTACCCATCGAAAGGCGGCTTAATTTTTCTACCACCCGCTTCCGTGTATCTTCAATAATGCTGAATGCCAGATTGTGCGAACCAATGGTAGATACCGAATGTCCGATAATCGCACCGGCAAAGCCTGCAAAAATAAGCCCTGCATACGGTAAGAAAATGCGGTAATCCGTTGCGCCGTTTATCAGCTGTGTAACAATAGATGCAACAGCAAAGTAGGGCACAATGCTGCACGCAACACCGATAATTGCGACAACCACCGAAAAGATGATTGCGCCGATATGCTTTTTTAAAATATCCATATATTCTCCTCTCCATAAAAAGTCAAGAAGAAAGTATCAACTTTCGATTGACTTTTTACGCACGTTCGCAACAAAGTGAGAACGTGCAGATGATATACAAGTTTGCGCTTGAGCAAACTTGAGTAAATAAAAGCCGTGCCATTTGTACGGCTTTTATTTTACACTCCATAAAAAATCTAACCAGAGTTGTTAAAAGATGCCTACTATCTCCTGATAGATCAAAATCGCTGCCGTAGTTTGCTTCCCCCACTCATTACGGAAGCCCCAACACCGCTTTCCATCCCGCCTCAAAAAAAGCGGCGAGCGTATGAGCATATTTTAATGCGGTTTCTTTTGGATAATTATGCAACACAAGTTCGGCAAGGGACGCGTAATGCGCATGCACAAGGATATGCCATTCATCATCCTCTAAATCCCGAAAAGGAATACCCCGCCGCTTTAATTCGGCAAGGAACTTTTTGGTTTCCCGCATTTCGGCACGTACCACCATATCCTGAAAATCTGCGTATTTTGTACCGGCTGAGCACATCAGCAAAAGCTGAAATATTTCAAAATGCGCATAGATATACTCGATCATGCTGCACAAGGTTTCTTCTTCATGTTTCCACAGCTGTAAAAGATCATCGTTTTTTACTAATGCGAACTGCTCCGCTGCGGCATCGTTATACATTTGAGAAATAGTTTGAAAAACCGGGTCTACTATGGCACCGAAGAGCGCTTCCTTATCCGTAAAATGATTATAGAATGCGCCGTTGGTTACATGAGCTTCCTTGCATATTTCCCGAATGCTTGCCCGTTCAAAGCCGAACGCCAAAAACTGCTCTTTTGCACATTGCAGCAGATTTTCGTGTGTTTGCTGAAAATTCCTTGGTATACAATCACCCTCCACTGGAACAATATTACAACGTAATATTACACTGTAATTCAGACTATAGCGCAATCGGAAGAAATATGCAAGCGTTTCGGCAGGAGATAGTCGGAGTAAAGTTATCAACATATTAGTCATATTTTCTCCATATCGAGATCCTTTACAACCGGCAGTCTTTAGATGCTCTCGCTTATTTCAGTATTATCTTCGGGATAGTAACGCTGAAATGCCCTTCCGGTTTGTCATTTGTTTTGAGCATCTCGGTGATACAGGATAGCACTGCGTTGCTGTATTCATAGGCAGCGAGTCCGCAGACGGTATCGGGTAGGCAGCCGAGGTCGTAGGGATTACGCAGGGCTACGGCGACCATCGGTTTATGCAGGCGGGCAAGAGCTTGGATCAATTTGAGCTGTCCTTTTTTGACATGTCCGTTGTAGCTCGCTGCGGCGATACCGGAGGCCGATTCCGCCTGCGCAACGATTCGCGCGATTTCCGCTTCGTCAGGGTCGATC
>CAUPUT010000228.1:0-3361 GCA_963514615.1 uncultured Treponema sp. | reverse complement strand
AGTATTATACCACGACGTTGGTTAATAAGTCCAAAGATATTTCCTTGAAATTCCTGTGGGCCTTCAATAGACACCTTCATAATCGGTTCGAGTACAATCGGATTGGCTTTTTTATACGCTTCACGGAAGGCGCCGATAGCTGCTGCTTGGAAAGCCATATCGGAGGAGTCTACCGGGTGTGTTTGACCGTCGTTAATAGTAACCCGTACGCCGACAATCGGGAATCCGATAAGTGTTCCCTTCTTTATTGCCGCTTTAAAGCCTTTATCACAAGATGGAATGAATTCCGAAGGAATGGCGCCGCCTTTAATTTGATCGACAAACTCGTAGTCTTGTTCGGAGGTCGGCTCGATAAAGCCTGCAACACGGCCGAACTGACCGGAACCGCCTGTCTGCTTTTTATGGGTGTAGTTAAAATCTGCACGCTGGCTAATCGCTTCGCGGTAGGCAACCTGCGGCATACCGGTTTCTACATCGCATTTGTATTCGCGGCGCATTCGTTCAATGTATACATCCAAGTGGAGTTCGCCCATACCCTGAATAATCGTTTCGTTCGATTCGGGGTCGACATAGGTACGGAAAGTGGGGTCTTCTTTGGTAAAGCGGTTTAACGCCTTGCCCATCTGATCGGCGGATTTCTTGTCTTTGGGGGTAACCGAAAGCGAAATAACCGGATCGGGCACGAACATGGAGCTCATTGCGTAGTTGAGGTCTCCGCCGCAGAACGTGTCACCCGATGCGCATTCGATACCGAAGAGCGCAACGATGTCTCCCGGGCCGCCTTCGGAAATATCTTCCATTTCGGCAGAGTTCATGCGGACAAGACGTCCAACCTTGAACTTTTTGCGTGAGCGGGTATTGTACAGTTCGCCGCCTTTTTTCAGTGTTCCCTGATAGATACGCACATAGGTCAGCTGACCGTATTTTCCATCCTCCAGCTTAAAGCCGAGCGATACAACCGGATCATCGGGGTTGGTACTCAGGACAACCGGCTCTTCGTTTTTATCCAAATCGAGTGCCTTATTGGTAATTTCCGTCGGATTGGGCAAGTAGTACGTTACGGCATCGAGCAAGGGCTGGATACCTTTGTTTTTATAGGCTGAACCGAGGAACACCGGTACAAAAGCTTCTTGTAACGTACCCACACGTACCGCTGCACGGATCATCTCTTCCGTTTCGGCGCCTTCGAGGAAAGCTTCTGCAAGCTCATCTGAGAACATTGAAGCTGCATCGATCATTTCTTCACGGTATTTTTTTGCATCATCAAGCAGATGCGCCGGAATTTCGGCCACGCGGAGTTCGGTGCCGCTGTCCCCTTCAAAGTACAGCGCCTTCATCGTTACGAGGTCGATAACGCCTTCAAGCTTATCTTCCAGACCGATCGGGAGCTGCATCATATAGGCGTTCAGGCCGAGCTTTTCGCGCAGCTGCATTCGTACCTTCAACGGATTGGCACCGGTTCTGTCGCACTTGTTGACAAAAGCAATTCGCGGAACATGGTAGCGTTTAAGCTGGCGGTCAACGGTGATAGACTGAGACTGTACACCGGCAACGGAACAAAGTACCAAAATAGCGCCGTCCAAAACGCGCAATGAACGTTCAACTTCGATAGTAAAGTCAACGTGTCCGGGTGTGTCGATAACGTTAATGGTGTGGTCTTTCCATGTTACCTGTGTTGATGCGGACTGGATGGTGATACCGCGCTCCCGTTCCAATTCCATATTATCCATAACGGCGCCGACACCGTCTTTTCCACGTACCTCATGAATGGTATGAATACGGTCGCAATAAAACAAGATACGCTCTGAAAGGGTTGTTTTTCCCGAATCAATGTGCGCACTGATACCGATATTTCTCATTTTTGAAATATCACTACTCATAATTCTTTTACCTCATTTCTATAAGATTTTTACGTCAAAAAAACAGCAGCTAAAAATATCAATTTTCAAAAACTGTCTATAAGCAAGATTACGAATTATACTGGAAACGGTTTTAGATTGCAAGACTAAAGTTTTTTTGTGTTTTTTTAAATTCATTTTTTCATTGACAGATATATAGATTGTATATACTCTTAAAAAAATTGAAGGCCGAATATGACATCTTGTGTACACGCAACCGAATGGCACGGAACACGCGCCGCTATTGTATCTAATACCAATTTGATAACGGAATATGCTATCAACTGCGATACACCGAACGGGCGTATGAAAACCTTTCATTTATTTTCAGGAGTTGATTATGCACTTACAACCTTTGAAGCGTCCTCATGTGATTACCGAAAAGAGCCGGTACCGAATATTCTGGAAATAGCCTATTGCAAGTCAGGCCGATTTGAATGCGAATATAAAAGCGGTTACTTTACATATATCGGGGAGAGTGATTTTGCCATCGGCATTCTGGAAGCTCAAACCGAAAAGCCTTTTTTCCCGTTAGGATATTACACCGGCTGCACAATCATTATCGATGTCAAAAAGACAGGTACGGTTTTTCAGAATACTATCGAAGGTATATCCATTGACCTAGCGGCACTACTGCAAAACTATTGCCCCGACAATAAATGCGCAGTTATTAAAACACCACCAATGCTGCTCCGTATATTCAATGAATTATATGAAGCATCCCAAGATTGCCGCTTTCCCTCTGATACAACAAACGGCTACCTGCGGCTTAAAGTTTTAGAGCTGTTGTTTTTATTGCAGCACTATAAACCGCAAAAGCAGTCTGCGGCACATACTTGTTTTTCAGGAGTATATATAAAAAAGATAAAAGCGATTAAAGCTGATATTACGGAACACTGGAGCGAAAATCCGCGGTTAAAAGATTTATCGCAAAAATACGGCATCGGTTTAACGGTAATGAAAGACTGTTTTAAAGCAGTGTACGGAAAACCGATCTATGCTTTTCAAAAAGAATACAAGATGCAAAAGGCGGCGCAGTTATTACACACTACGGAAAAATCGATTACGGAAATCGCCTCCCTAATTGGATACGAAAACCCGAATAAGTTTTCCTCCTCGTTTAAGAACACATTCGGATGTTCTCCGCGGGAATACCGCCGGAATAATTTATAATTTATAATTAAAAATAATGAGAACTGACGCCGTTTCTAATCCAGTCGTTTAGTCTTGTTTGCCATCCCTTACCGCTTGCTTTGAGTGACTCCAGTAGATCCGCATCAATTCTAATGCTTAACACTTTTTTTTGGGGTTTCCACATATTTTTATTGACAAGATGGCTTGGTTTCATTTGTGCTATTTGTTCATCGGTTAGTTCCGGAATATCGGAAAAATCGATTTCATTGTCAGGAACCGCGTGAGCTTCACAAGTTGCTATAAATTGTTCTAAGTCTGTCATAATAAAC
>CAUPUT010000227.1:0-3393 GCA_963514615.1 uncultured Treponema sp. | reverse complement strand
ATCTTTGATGCACCGGCATATGCCGAATTATATTCCAATACCGGTGTATTGCATGCCGACAAGATTGTGACTGAATTGATTACCGCAAATATGCAGTTGGCATATACGCTCATGCGATATTTTATTCATAAGAAATCGGGAAAATTGATTTTTATACATCGAGAAGTGCCGCCTTCATGCGGAAATATTCCGGTCACTGCTGCGTCCGGAGCATTTGTACGGATGGCGGAAGCAAGCGCTGCAGCTCTTACGCAGGAAGACAATGCTCTTTTGCAAACAATGCTTGTTCGTCTTGAAGGAGATGACAATGCACTTTATATCGAATGGTTGGCAGCACAAATAAACCAACCTGCATTGTCGCGTATGCCCGGCAAATGGGTTAAAGCAGGGCAGCGCGGATTGTTTGGAAAATAGGTTTAAGGAAGTCCCCAAAAAACTGCTGTTTTTAGAGGTCTCGTCAAATATTCTTTCACAATTATTGAGGAGAGAAATAATGGACAACAGAAAAAAGAATATGTCCCTGCGTGTTAAAATCTTGCTTACCGGTGTCGTTTCATTGTGTGTTTTGATAATATGCGCCTGTGCCATAATCGGATTTCAAGTATATCAAGTGAATATACGGCAATATGATCAAACCTCATCTCAGCAATTTTTACTCATCGAACAAACGATCGACTTATTCATGCAAAATAATAAAAATACGGTAAAAATGTTGGCGGAACATCCGAGCGTACGAGCAGCAGACACCAGCCTCAATAATTACACAGTTTCCACGCAAGATGTGATGTTGAAAAATGTACCCAAAGGTCAAATAGAGCAAGAGATGGTTACGCTTTTTAAACGTATCCATAACGGCTATTCCGACACTGCCGAGGTGTTTTTCGGGTCGAAATGGGGAGGATTTGCCAGTTCTTGGGATGACACTGTCAGTGCAGGCTTTGATCCGCGGAAGCGTATATGGTATCAGCAAGCAGAGACTTCCGGCGGCGAGACGATCATAACGCCTGCGTATATGTCTACGATAGGGGTCCCCGGTATCTGTTTTTCCCGTCAAGTTGTATCACCGGCGGGAGCGACTATTGGGTGCGTAAGTATTGAGGTAAAATTGGCACAGCTTACTACGTTTATCGATTCGCTCAAGGTCGGGCGAACAGGATATGTTATGCTATTCCAAAACGACGGTACTATTTTAGCCGATCCGATTCACCACGATTTAGTATTCACAAAACTGGATAACGCCGGTAATCAATATCTTAAAAATTTTCAAAATGCCGGTACAAAAGCGGAAGTAGTTACTATCGATAATATTCAATGGCGGCTCCGTGTTTTTTCAATCGATGAATTGGGATGGAAAATAGCGATACTGATTCAAAATAATGAAATATTGGAGAGTTTTTATCGACTTGTCATCAGTATGGTTATCGTCGGAACGGGGATGCTGATGGCATTTTTTTGGCTGATTTTCTGGTTTTCCAAGCGCTTAAAAGGATATTTACGAAAGCTGCAACTCATCTTTACAAAGATGGCGGCAGGCGATCTTACCGGACGGTTTTATATTAAGAAAAATGATGAAATCGGCCGTTTAATGATCGACTTTAATACGACGATGGATAAAGTTGCCGCTATGGTTAATTCGCTTATCCATGAATCGAAAACGATGCAGCACGTAGGAGACGATCTTTACAATAACATGAATGAAACCGCAAGTGCGATAAACGAAATCAGTGCGAATGTCGAAAGTATTAAACGGCAAGCAATAACGCAGGCTGCAAGCGTTCAGAAAACCGGCAATGTCGTTGAAACCATTATCGAACAAATTCAACAACTCGATAAAGAGATTGCGGCGCAGGCGGGAGCTGTGACTCAGTCTTCATCTTCGGTGGAAGAGATGGCTGCGAGTATTACAACTATCACGCAAACGCTGGAAAAAAACAATGATTTGATAAAAGAACTGTATTCGATGACTATCGATGGGAAAAACGGCGCTAAAACAGCCAACTCGGTAGTTAAACAAATAGCGGAACGCTCCGACTCTCTTTTAGAAGCAAGTGTTATTATTCAGAATATTGCAAGTCAGACAAACTTGCTCGCAATGAACGCCGCTATAGAAGCTGCCCATGCGGGAGAAACCGGAAAAGGATTTGCGGTTGTTGCCGATGAAATCCGTAAACTTGCAGAAGAATCCAATGCGCAAGGAAAGCAAATCGGCGGCGTTCTGAAAGAATCTATCGAGATTATCCGTACTTTGATCGCTGCCGGTAACGGTGCGGAACAAATTTTTGATAAAGTATACGAACTTGCTACTCAAATTTCCGGGCAGGAAGATTTTATCACGCGGTCTATGCAGGAGCAGATGAACGCGAATAAGGAAGTGCTCACAGCAATTAAAGGGATCAATTCTACTACGAACACGGTAAAGGCCGGTTCGTCGGAAATGCTTTCGGGCAGCGGCGAGGTTGCGCGAGAGATGAATAAATTGGACGGATTGACACAAGTTATTACCAATAGTATGGACGAAATGTCCGCCGGTGCCATTCAAATAAATAATGCCGTTGTAGAGGTGAATGATCTGGTACAAAAAAATAAAGAGAGTATCGAGATATTGGCAACTAAGGTGAAAGAATTTACGGTATGATAAAAACAGCGGAAAAATTTGCCGGTACCGTTATCTATGATATTTTAACATCGGTTAATGCACTGTATAACGATATAGACAGCAGTCAAAAATTATGGAAGACGCGGAGTCCGATGCAGTGCCCGAACGGCTGCGGCAGCTGTTGCGTTCATTTTGAACCGGAGGTATATGAGGCGGAAGCGCTGTATCTTGCGGCGTGGATGTTGGAACATCAGAGTGAGCGGGCAGATCGTATTGCTGAAGCGGATGTCGATTCTTTTACTCGCGGAGACGGCTGCTTTCTATTTGACCCCGATAGTCCGTATCACTGCACGGTATACGAAGGCAGATGCCTGATATGCCGGTTATTCGGTTTTTCGGGCGATCATGGTAAAGACGGTACTATCCGCTGGAAACCGTGCCGGTATATGCAACCTTCCGCTAAGACATTGTCCGGAATTCCTGAAAAAACGCTGTCCGGCATTGCCGGTAACACAGCCGGCGGAATTTCCGGGGAAACGGCGAGCGGGATCTCCGATGTTCAAGATTCTCAAACGGGACGGCAATACGGGCAGGAAGAGATGATGCGGTTATTCGGTGCTGTTCCGCCGTACATGGGCGCCGCTTCGTCAAGCCTTTTGGCGCTGAATCCCGATGATACACACCCTCGTCCGCTGCGGATTGCGCTTCCTGCTGCGATTAAAAAACTGAAAATGCTGTTGCGCTTTATCACGCCGCCCGAACCCGATTGTCCGTCGCCGCATCCGTTAAGCGCCTAG
>CAUPUT010000226.1:0-3409 GCA_963514615.1 uncultured Treponema sp. | reverse complement strand
AGGGCTTGACACCCGATACCGTCTTGTGTACTATAAAACAGCCTTTGGGACTATAGCTCAGCTGGATAGAGCGTCAGATTCCGGATCTGAAGGCCGGCGGTTCGAATCCGCCTAGTCTCATTCTTTTTATAATATTTAACTTCTTGTTAGGAACCTCTAAAAAACGAGTTTTTTAGAGATGCCCTGTTGTTTCCCGTATTTCATGCCTGCCTTGTTAGGTCTATTTTAACCGGTCCTGTTGACCATTATATTTTTTGAAGGGAATAAAATGATAGCCGGACAAAGAAATAGTGACCTGACGGAAGGAATTATCTGGAAAGCACTGATTATATTTACCGTACCGATTTTGGTGGGGAATTTTTTTCAGCATTTATATACGACAGCTGATGCGGTGATTGTCGGGCGTTTTACCGGCAAAGAAGGTCTTGCCGCAATCGATTCTATTTTTAGCCTATTAAGATTACCCGTTAATTTGTTCAGCGGACTGTCGGCCGGTTCTTCAATTTTAATTTCACAGCTCTATGGAGCAAAAAAGTACAATGATCTGTCAAAGACAATGCATACGGCATTAGTGCTCACGTTTATTGTCGGAACGTTTTTATCTGCTATCGGTGTTTTATCGGCTCCTGCATTATTGGTAATGATGGGTGTTCCTTCCGATATTTTTAATGCAACACTAATCTATGCCAGGATATACTTCGGCGGGATGTTAATCTCGCTCTTTTATAATATTGCTGCAGGAATTTTACGGGCAATAGGAAATGCGCAAACGCCGTTTTATGCATTGGTGGTTTCAAGCGGAATAAATGTTATACTTGACATTGTATTTATCGGTGTGTTCAAGTGGGGGATCGGCGGGGCAGCTTTCGCAACCGTGCTTGCGCAATTATGCAGTGCATCAATTCTTTTTATTACACTTTCAAAAAAAAGCAGTTTGTGTCCGTTGTATGTTTCAAAGTTTAAAGTATACGGTGATGTAGTTGTGACTATCATAAAACTGGGTATTCCGATAGGGTTGCAGTCAATACTTTTTCCAGCTGCAAATATGATTATTCAGGCGCGGGTAAATGCTACCGGCACGGAAAACATTGCGGCATGGGCGTTATGCGGTAAATTGGATTTTCTGATTTGGATTTCGCTTGAAGCAATGGTAACCTCTGTTTCTACGTTTGTTGCACAAAACTATGGAGCGAAAAAATATGACAGGGTAAGTACGGGGGTTCGTACCGGTTTATTGATGAGTACTGCTATTATCGGAATATTGAGTGCGATCTTATATTTATGGTGTGTGCCATTGGGAAAGCTCTTTATCAGCGCCGAAGATTATGGTATTCTTACCATTGCTGAACGGTTAATGCATTTGATGGCTCCCTTTTATACGGTATTCGTATTTTCGGAGATTTTGTCTGCAGCAATGTACGGAATCGGCGAAACATTTAAACCGATGATCATTACCATGCTTGGAATATGTGTGTTCCGTATTCTGTGGATATGGTGTGTCGTACCGCTTTATCCTTCGATTGAAGTAATCGTGTGGGCGTTTCCTGCATCTTGGAGTTTAACTACCGTCGCATTTATTGTTGCATATCTGCGATTGCGGAGAAATATATGAAAATTGTTTTTATTACCGGTGTGTCCGGAACGATGGGATCCGAAGCATTAAAACAGATTGCTCAGACGGGAACATTCCGGTGCCGTGTTCTGTTACGGCCTAAAAAGGCGAATATAAAGCTGGCAAAAAAGCTTCAAAAAAACGAAACCATTGAAGTGTTGTTCGGCGACATACAAAACTACGAAGACTGCCTTGTCGGCGTAAAAGAAGCAGACTATGTGCTTCACTGTGCAGCGATTATCCCTCCTGCTGCCGACCATAATCATGATGAAGCATTCCGCACAAATTGGCTGGGAACTCAAAACCTGCTGAATGCTGTGGTAGAAAGCAGGCAAATCGAAAAGACAAAATTCGTTTACATAGGCACCGTTGCGGAATACGGTAACAGAACATTCAAACATCCGTGGGGACGAGTCGGCGATCCGCTTTTGCCGAGTGTATTCGATATGTACGCGGCAAGCAAAGTAAAGGCCGAGCGTGCGGTTATTGAATCTCCTTTATGTTGGGTGTCGCTTCGGCAAAGCGGTATCTTATATGACGAAGTGCTTTTCAATAACATGAATGACGGGCTGATGTTTCATACGTGTTGGAATACGCCGATAGAATGGGCGACGGCGCGTACCTCCGGTCTGCTTTTGAAAAATCTCGTTGAAAAAGATACAAACGGAACGCTCAGGCCTGGTTTTTGGAAAAAGGTATACAATATCGGAAACGGCAAGGATGCCCGTGTTACCGGTTTTGAAACACTTGACCGCGGTTTTAAAATGATGGGACGGAGCGCCGAGGAAATTTTCCGCCCCGAATGGAATGCAAGCCGCAATTTCCATTGTATGTGGTTTGCCGATTCTCATATCTTAAACAGCTATCTTGATTTTCAGCATGAAGGGTTTGAAGCGTTTTTTTCAAAGCTTGAAAAAAAATTGTGGTATTTTAAATTGGGAAAACCGTTCCCGCACCTTGTGCAGCGTTTTTCGATTATGCCGCTGTTGAACACAAATAATGCTCCGGTCTTTTGGGTTACGCACAACCTCAAAAAAAGAGTTGATGCCTTTTTCGGATCGCTGGATGCATATAATGCAATCCCGCGCAGCTGGAAAAAATTTCCGTTATTGTGCAAAAATCAAAACCCTGAAACCGGTGCTGAGTTAGATTACGCGGCATTAAAAGACGAAGCATCGCTCGCAGCAAACAATATGCTTTTAAATCACGGCTATGATGAAACAAAGAAGCCGGATGAACTTGATATTGAAGATATGCAGCAGGCAGCGGCTTTCCGGGGCGGCAAGTGCAATAGTACAACAATGACCCGCGGCGATATGTACCGTCCGCTGCAATGGCAGTGCCATAATGGTCATCATTTTTCGGCGACTCCGTATTTGGTGCTTAAAACAGGCCATTGGTGTCCCGAATGCTGCAGCGTACCGCCGTGGAATTTCGGAGAGCTTGCAAAACACATTCCGTTTTATGCACAAATATGGTACGACGACCACACGAGTGATGAAACGGAATCATATTCTGCAGGGGATGCCCGCGATATATCCGCCTACGAAGCAGGTTCCTCTAATACACAAAGGGGATAATGCGCTTCGGTTTATAGCGGGCGAATTCGTCGGGAAAGTCTTGCGCATATTTTTTATACAATGCATGAGACCGCGGCACTAGATTGCAAGCCGTCCAAAATAAAAACAGGAAACCGGCGGATGACCATGTTAAAACGGCGAAGCCGAGCCATTCCACCAATTCACCGAAGTAGTTTGCGCTGGTAACGTAGCGGTACATCCCCTTACACGGATAGTA
>CAUPUT010000225.1:0-3417 GCA_963514615.1 uncultured Treponema sp. | reverse complement strand
CTGCAAGCTGCACTGGAAAGCCCTACCATTGTAGTAATTACGGATCGAAATGACCTTGACGATCAACTCTATGGTCAGTTTGCCAAATGTAAAAGCTTTTTGCGGCAATCTCCAATACAAGCAACAAGCAGACAAAACTTAAAACAACTGCTTGCAGGGCGGCAGGCAAACGGTATCTTTTTTACCACCATGCAGAAGTTCGAAGAATCTTCTGAACCGCTGTCTGAACGCCGGAATATCATTGTGATGGCAGATGAAGCTCACCGCGGACAATACGGCCTCACCGAAAAAATAAAAATAGCCAAAAACGACGCAGGTGAAGATATCGCCAAACGGATAATCGGTACTGCACGCATTATTCGTAACAGTCTACCGAATGCAAGTTATATCGGTTTTACCGGAACACCGATCTCCGCTGTCGATCGCAGCACTCGCGAAGTGTTCGGCGATTACATCGATATTTACGATATGACGCAGGCAGTTGAAGACGGCGCAACTCGTCCGGTATATTATGAAAGCCGCGTTATTAAGCTCAAACTGGATCAGGAAACTTTGCAGCTCATCGATGCGGAGTATGATGCGGCTGCACAGCAAACCGATGAATACGTCATTGAAAAAAGCAAACACGAGCTTACCAAAATGGAAGCATTGCTCGGCAGCGATGAAGCAATCGATTCGCTGGTGCGCGATATTATTGAACATTATGAAAGTAACCGTGCCTGCCTTCTAACCGGTAAAGCGATGGTTGTCGCTTATTCCCGGCCTATTGCGATGAAGATTTACCGTAAAATGCTGGAGCTGCGTCCTATATGGACTGAAACCGTTGCTGTCGTTATGACTTCTACCAATGATGACGATGAATCGTGGCGGACTATTATTGGAAATAAACACCGACGGGATGAACTTGCTGCAAAATTTAAGGATAACACGAGTCCGCTCAAGATTGTGATTGTTGTCGATATGTGGTTGACCGGTTTTGATGTACCGTCTCTTGCTACCATGTATATATACAAGCCGATGGCTGGGTATAATCTGATGCAGGCAATCGCCCGTGTTAACCGTGTTTTTCAGGATAAAGAAGGAGGACTCATAGTCGATTACATCGGGATTATGCGGGCGCTCAAACAGGCAATGAACGACTACACCAGCCGCGATAAAAAACAATACGGCGACACTGATATTCTTTCCGTTGCTTATCCTACTTTCCTAGAAAAACTTTCCATTTGCCAAGATCTCTTACATGGCTATGATTACTCTATGTTTATGACCGGTACCGATCTGGAACGGGCAAAGGCGATAAGCGGTGCGGTGAACTTTCTTATGGCACGTGAAAAAGAAAAGCAAAAAGACGCTTTTTTGAAAGAAGCATTCCTACTCCGGCAAGCGCTCTCACTCTGTTCTTCCGTTGCTGCAGAACCGCAACGGTTTGAAGCTGCTTTTTTTGAAGCGGTACGTGTTTTGTTAGTCAGATTAAGCTATACCGGCGGCGGCAAGCGGCTTTCACTGCCTGAATTGAATGCTCAGATCAATGCGCTTTTAATGCAGAGTATTAAAAGCAGCGGTGTAGTCAATCTTTTTTCGGATATTTCAAAAGCTTTTTCCCTTTTTTCTCCGGGATTTTTAGAAGATATTGCGAATATGAAAGAGCGCAACCTTGCCGTCGAGCTGCTCAAGCGGCTGCTTGCGGAACAAGTACATATCTATCAGCGGTACAATGTTGTAAAATCAGAAAAATTCAGCAAAATGCTGCAGCAGACCGTAAATGCCTATTTGAACGGGATGCTTACCAACGAGGAAGTCATAGCCGAGATGCTCAAACTCGCACGGCAAATCACCGAAGCCGAACAGGAAGGAAAACAGCTAGGCTTGAGCGCCGAAGAATCCGCGTTTTATGATGCTCTCACGAAGCCTGAAGCAATCAAAGATTTTTATAAAAATGATGAGCTGATTGCAATGACAAAGGCATTAACCGAAACACTGCGTAAAAATAAAACCATCGATTGGTCGCGGAAAGCAGGTGCTCGGGCACATATGCGGATGCTTATCAAAAGACTCTTAAAAAAATATGATTACCCGCCAGCAGGGGTGGAAGATGCAGTGGAAACCGTTATGAGCCAATGCGAAGTGTGGACAGATAACCTTATGGAACTTGATTCCTCCGCCGTCATATCATCTAATACAACAGTGCAAAAGGAAAACGTAAAAGCAGCACAAACTACGAACTCAAAAGCCACAGCGATAAAAGACACAGTGCCGACACAATCGTATACAGACGCATCCCTTGCCGCAGAGACAATCCCGATGTACGGAAGCAAGCCATAAACTCATTATACTCCGCTATTCTCCCCGCGGGAGCAATCGTGCTTGCACAATTTTGACATCTTTATTCTTCTTTGCAATATTCAAAACCGCTTCTTCAATTTTACGTTTTTTCGTCGCTTTTTCGGAAGCAAAAAGCTCCAACTGACTGTTGTCGCTGCCGACATCCACCCCAATCCCGATAAGCCGGACGGACAGCGCCGTATCAAAACGGGAAAAGAACAGCTTCTGCGCCCGCTCATATAAATCCGCAGAATCGTTAATCAATGCCCCGCTCTGCTGTGCCGAAATGGTGGTAAAATCTGTATACCGTATTTTAATATGTACGGTGCGGCTTTGAATACGCTCATCAAGAATACGGCACATCAGCTCAGCACTCAGTTGAAACAACACGTCGGAGATTTCGTCTCTTTCATGCAGATCGGTTTCAAACGTGCGTTCCGTACTGATAGAATGACTTTTCCGCTCTTCGTTAAAAACATGCGCCATATCTCCGCGGACGGCTTGATATAAAAACGTACCGGCGGCATTCCCGATAATCAGCTGTAAAACGGATTCCTGCTGCTTGAGAATTTCAGCAATAGTTGTCAGACCCGCTTCCGCAAGCCTCGCACGCGTTTTGCCGCCGATACCCCATACATCGCTTAAACGCAGCGACTGCATAAACGCCGCTTCTCCGCCCGGTGGAATAACCAGCAAACCGTCCGGCTTCGATTGTCCCGACGCAATTTTTGCAATGTACTTATTAGAAGCGGCTCCTACGGAAACTCGTAAACCGGTTTGCTCAAAAATAGCGTTTTTTAAAAGCCGGGCTGCCGTTGTCGTATCGCCGAATATTTTTTCAGTACCGCTCATATCAAGAAAGGCTTCATCGACGGAAAGCTGCTGTATATCGGGACTGAAGTTTTTAAAAATTCTCATAATCTCTTTCGACTTTTCATAGTAACGCTGCATTCGTGTTTTTATAAAGATCCCCTGCGGACACAAGGCACGCGCACGGGCTATCGGCATCGCAGAATGGACACCGAATTTCCGCGCTTCATACGAAGCAGTTGAAACAACACCTCGCCTACCAAGCCCGCCGACAATAACGGGCTT
>CAUPUT010000224.1:0-3428 GCA_963514615.1 uncultured Treponema sp. | reverse complement strand
TGCATATTGGACATTTCAAGCGAAAAGAAAGCCGAAGGTATTTTTTTTGTTACCGAAATATAGTCGGCAATGGTGAGTGCCAGTGCCGTTTTTCCGATTGAAGGGCGCGCTCCGATGATAATAAGTTCCGAGTTTTGAAAGCCGCTGGTAAGGCTGTCTAAAAATTCAAAGCCGGAAGGAATACCGGAAAACTCATCGCGATGCTTTGCACGGGCCTCGATGATTTCAATAGCTTCAAGAATAAGATCCTTCGGAGTATGAAAGGTCGCCGATTGCCCCGCATCGGTTAAATCGAAAATATTTTTTTGCGCTTGTTCCAGTACGGAAGAGTAGGCAACGGTTTGATCAAAGACATCGGCAGATATCTGATGTGAAACCTTTAATAGCGATCTGCGAATAGCAGCATCGAGGACGATTTTTGCATAATAGGCGACATTCGCCGTACTTGGAACAGCATCTGTAAGTGAAGCAATATAAGCAGTGCCGCCTACGGAATCGAGAAGTCCTTCTTGCCGCAGATACTCACTAATTACAAGGATATCGACATTTTGTCCTTTATTGTAAAGATCAACAACAGCTTGAAAGATCTTTTGGTGAGCAATCGTATAAAAACTTTCTGCACGAATATACTGTAAAACCGTTCCGATAGCCTCCGATTCAAGTAAAACAGCCCCTAGTACGGCTACCTCAGCCTCCGTATTATTCGGCGGTATCTTATCTTTTAATGAAGATAGTTGTTTCATCATATCCGACATATTGTTTTCCTCACCTGATGAGTATCTCTAAAAATTAAAGTTTTTGGAGATTCCTGTTATTATAATGCTACAAAAAATAAAAGAGAAGCTCTTTCATAGAACTTCTCTTTTATGATGGATGGGGTGTTACACACCGCTTTCTCTCTATAAATGAATATATGAGAAGAAAGCTATTCTTGAGTTTCGGCGGGTTCTTCTACTTTAACTTCTTCTTGAGCGGTCTCAGCTGTCTCTACCTGCGGTTTTGCTTCAGCATCTTCTTGACGGCGACGCGATCGTTTTTCAGATTTTGCTTCCGGTGTTTTTTCAGCTTCTAGTTGGGCTTCTACCACAACCGGAAGTATCGCAACAGCAGCTTCATATAATTTGAGTGTTGCATTATAGTGTCCAACGCTCTTAAAGGTAAGGCCGGGTAGTTCAATACGTTTCCGTTCGATTTCAAATCCGAGTTTCTGCAGCTCGTCGGAAATGGTTTGGTTAGTAACGGCGCCATACAGTTTTCCGTTAGGACCTGCAGGCATTACGATTGTCAGCGTTAAGGCTTCAAGTCGTTCTTTTAAACCGGCTGCATTTTGCCGCTTAACAGCTTTGCGCTGCTCTATTTCTTCTTTGCGGCTTTCAAAATGAGCAAGAGTAAAAGAATTGCAGGGAACCGCTAAATTTCGCGGAAACAGGTAGTTACGGGCATATCCCTTTGCTACGTCCTTAATATCGCCCTCTTCACCGAGGTATTTAACATCTTCATTTAAAATTACTTTCATTTCGAGCTCCTTGATATATGCGTACCCATTTAACGGTACGTAATAATAAATCGATAACCGCCGATACATTCCAGGAGTTGGAAGTAGACGGTAAATACTGTTTAGAACTCCTAAAAAACATACTTTTAGGAGTAAATCTAAGGGGAATGAGACCGTCTAAGAACTTCAGTTTTTGGACAGCTCTCTTAGATTTAGATGCGATATTTAAAATTAAGTTATTATTGTATAAAGACTTAATTTTAAACTCACAAGGGAGTCTTAAAAGCAACCAACTTCTGAGACATCCCTGTTCTCTGTTGTTAGTCTACAACGTAGGGAAGCAACGCAAGTGCACGAGCACGCTTAATTTCAAGCGCGAGCTTACGCTGGTGCTTGGCACATGTCCCGGTAATACGGCGAGGCAAAATTTTTCCCCGTTCAGTAATAAAACGGCGCAAAGAATCCGGATCTTTATAATCGATTTTTGCTTTCTGGGCACAGAAGCGGCAAACTTTTTTACGGAAAAACGTTTTCCCTTTTTTATTGCCTTGTCGTTCTTCCCCTCCGTCCCGAGGATTTTCCTGTGTATTCGTATCTACTTCAGTAGTATTCAGTGTTTCATCTGCCATGTTTGGTTCTCCTTAAAATGGAATATTGTCATAATTGGCATTATCAAAGTCAGCCTCGTATCCATCATTATTAGACGAAGAAGGGGCTTGTCGTGCCTGATATGCCGAAGGTGCATTTGATCGCTGATATGTCCCTTGATTGCCGTTATTCATCTGCTGACCGCTTCCGGAACCGCTGCCTAGAAGTTGAAGATTATTGGCAATAATTTCTACTTTGCTGCGGGATTGTCCGTCCTGCTCCCATCGGTTTTGCCGAAGCTCCCCTTCAACAGCAACTTGTTTTCCTTTTACAAGGTACTGATTAAGAGCTTCACCCTGTCTGCCCCAAAGTACGATATCGAAGTAGTTTGCTTCTTCAACCCATTCTTCACCGTTTTTCCGCCGCCGGTTGATTGCAATCGAAAACTTGCATACGGCCGCTCCTCCTTGGGTATATTTCAATTCCGCATCGCGGGTAAGCCGACCGACAAGTACGACATGGTTTATATCTGCCATCAATGTTCTCCTGAGTTATTCATCGATCTTGATGAATAAAAAAGTCAAAAGGTTTTGATTTAGTTTAAATTTACGGTCTATTTCGATAATCTTATCCGGTTCGGCATGGATATTGAACAACACGTAGCGGCCTTTTGTCTTCTTTTTGATTTCATACGTTAATTCGCGATCTCCGAACGTATCTTCGGAATCAATTTGAACACTGAAGTCTCCCAAAACGGATCGAGCTTCTTCAATTCCTTGTTTGAACTGTGCTTCCTCAATAGGAAAGACAGTCATCAATTCATACTTTCTCATGTGCCCTCCTGATGGCCATTAGTCCCGCATTTGCTGCGGGATGGAGTTTTTTTATCGAGTAATACATCCCCTCGATATATCGTTTACCGCCTTTTATATAAAACTATGAAAAAAGGCATAAAACAGACATTTGAGCATACTATAAAAAGCTCTGCTTAGTCAATGCCGTTAAAAATGACAACGCAGATGCGTCGCATATTGATAATCAGCGCTTTTAAAAATAGGCGATGTAGATACGAGGCGCAGCAACGAAGTAGATGCGTCGCATATTTTTAAAAGAGAGGTTGACAGCCTATAAATTCTCTAGTAATCTTACTCCATGTTGATAAAAGATATAGAGCGGATTGCGGATTTACCGTATCCTCATAACGGTAGATTCAAACGGCAAGCGCTTCGACTCAAATTAACACTTTCTTCTATATTACCCCCCCCCCCGCCCCCCCCCTCCCCGCCTCTCTCCACACTCTCGCGCTTTCTAAAATGTCTAATAAAAAATTCTAGTGTTTAAATAA
>CAUPUT010000223.1:0-3453 GCA_963514615.1 uncultured Treponema sp. | reverse complement strand
ATTGCGCAGTATCCGTCAGCCGAACGCGGAAATGACCGGCTGCTTGTGTTACATAGAGGGACGGGGGCATTAACCGATGCGATGTTCTCCGACTTACCTGATTTTTTGCCTCCTGATTGTTTAATGGTGTTCAACAATACCAAGGTACGCCATGCCCGTTTGTATGCCCATACCGCGAGCGGCGAGGCTGAATTTTTGTTGATTGAGCCGCTCGATGAAGGCTTTGTGTGGAAAACTATCGTAAAGCGTGCCAAGCGGCAGCGGGAGGGGAAGGAGTACACCTTTGACGACGGCACCCGTGCCGTGCTGATTTCTCCTCCTTCCCCCAATGCAGCGGAACCTGATTGCAAATATGTACGCTTTGACCGCTGCATTGATGACCGTTGGCTGGAAGCCAACGGTCATATCCCGCTGCCTCCGTACATCAAGCGCGGCGACACAAATGAAGATGCCGCGCGGTACCAGACGGTATACGCAAAGAACACCGGTTCGGTTGCGGCGCCTACTGCCGGACTCCACTTTACGGAGCCGATTTTACAGGAACTGGATAAGCGGCATATTGCACGAACCGCCGTAACACTGCATGTCGGGCTCGGTACATTTCTGCCGGTGCGGACGGAGGTGGTCGAAGAACACACGATGCACTCCGAAAAATTCTTTATTTCCGACGAAACGGCGGCGACAGTGGAAAACGCTCATCAGAGTGGTAAAACCATATTGGCAGTCGGCACAACTTCGGTGCGGACGCTCGAATCCGCATGGAAGCCCGATACGCAGCAGCTGAGCCGCGGGATGCAGGCAACCGACATCTTCATCTATCCCGGCTTTCGGTTCGCTCTTACCGGTGCGCTTCTTACCAACTTCCATACGCCGCAGTCGAGCCTTGTTATGCTGGTATCCGCATTTGCCGGCCGCGACAATATCTTTGCAGCGTATCGCCATGCAATAGAAAAAAAATATCGCTTTTTTTCTTACGGCGATGCCATGCTCATTCTTTAAGAACCGTGGTAATCGACTAGGGCAAACCGCATTAGCAATATTTTAAGCGGTTGCTTTCCTTCTGTGCGAAATTTTATGCAAGATTATGCATATTTTGTCTATATTTTTTATTTTTATTGACTTTTTTGAATATTTATGCACTATTACTCTTTAGGTGGCATAAGTGAAACAGCGGCTAACAAGGTTAAAAACAATCAGAAAACTGATAAAATCATACCCGATTGAATCCCAAGAGATGCTGCTCGGCTATTTGGATCGCGAGGGGTTTTCCGTTACGCAGGCAACGTTATCGCGCGATTTAAAAATGCTCAAGGTGAGCAAGGTCTCCAACGGAAAGGGTGATTATGTTTATACGGTACCGAGTGATGACCATCATCATGAAGCCGAGCAGGCAGGTATTCAAGATTTTTTACGCGGGTATATCTCTATAGATTATTCAGGGAATATGGCGGTTATCAAAACATATTCGGGGCATACCGAACTAATTTCGATGGCGCTCGAAAATATGGGGTTTGACTCCGTTCTCGGTATTATCGCAGGGCGAGATAATTGTGTGTTTATCTGTTTGAGGGAGGGGATAAGCGGCGAACAGTTTCTACGTGAACTGAAAGACCGTATTCCCGAATTGGAAGACTGAAGGATGTTCCAAAAAATTTCATTAGTCTTTAGATACCTTGGATGGTGTTTTAAGATATAATGCAGAAATGCCGATATCATAAAGGTATGAAAAGCGATTATTTTAGAATGACTTCTTATCTAATAAAGAGTGTTCTCTTCTGTATAAGTATAGCCGCCGCTTTCGGAGCCGATGCGTCCGCACCGAATTCCGCGGCAGTAAACAAAGATGCCGATGGTGAGGCGACTGTCGTTACGGTAGAAACAGTTGCCGGTGAGGGGCGTCAGACTGTGCGGTTATATCCTTTTGATCAAATACCCGATTCTGCAGAAGTTCGGGAATCGATAACCGCATCATGGCTTTCGGCTCCGCTTGAAAAAGTTATCAAAAGAGCATCGGAACTGCACACGGATTTAAAAGGAAATTCGTTTACGGTATCGGGAAAGTATGCGGAAAACAGCAAAGATATGTATATCATTTCTGTTATTCCCGATCTTACCGATTACAGTTTACCGGAACACAATCTGGTGCCGCAAGGTACATGGATGCTGTACCGTAAGCTTGATACCGGCGCTCCTTTGCTTATTAAGATATATCCGCGCGAAAATCCTGCCCTCTCGATTTCGCTCCGCCCCGCTTCTCAAAAAGCGTATAGCGGTAAATCGTTTATCGATATATGTCTCTTTAATGCGTATGTGTGCAAAGATATCGCCATAGGCGTACCCTTTGAAACACTGTATCATATTTCACTTTCACGGTTAAAAGAATTGACGCAGGCAATAATTCCATGGGATTTATTTAATCCGCCTCGGTATAACAGTCCCGTTAAAGCAATGTCGCGAATTGTGGAAAACCTTCAATACCGATTGGTACCGTTGAAGGACGGTTGCTTTGACCATAACGGTAAACCGGTGCATATCAGTAATTCACAACCTCAAACGGAATTGGAAATAACAACTGCGATGAATATCGATCAAATTCGTTCGGAAGTAATCGGCGGTGTCGATTCGGCCGGTTTTGCAAAATGGATTATCGACGGTATGGTACGTCCGGTTGCAGGGCAGGGTACCGTAATTGAATCTTTAAAACGTGCAACCGAAGCGCCTAAGACGCATTTTACAAAACCGTATCTGGATACCGAGAATGTCTTTTTCGGATTGGATTGGATACGGAATCTCGGTGCCGCCGCTTTAAGTTTAAATCTTAACCGCACGGTTTATCCCGATTCCGCCGGTTTGGATGTAGCCGACTGTCCCTTTGCATTGACCGATGCGGTTGCTGTCGTCGGTACGGGAAATACGGTTACAAAACAACCTGCCTTTTTGGGATACCAGCAATATGCAGGGTATCAAACTGCCTATTTGCTGCCGCTTTTGTACTACAGGGCGATTGTAGAACCCGATCATTTTTATCTTGCGTGTATCAGCACAATGCCTTCAGCTACGGAGCTGAGGAGGTATGATCGGATAGCCGTATTTTTCCCCTATTTTGACGGCTGGGGCGAGTTCCATCTTGATATCTATGAAGACGGTATACAGGTGCCGGTCGATGAATTTATAGAAAAGAATAAGGACGCCTATGCCGCCCTCGTACGAGTGCGTGCTCCGGAAGAAGGTTTGTTTAATCCGTGAAACCGCTGCCGAATTATCTACGTACATTGGTAGAGAGAGGCACGGATGTACGCTGTTAATGATGTGACGCCGTAGACGGCATGCATATTTTCAAAATTTTCCCTGAGTCCTTGACACTTTCTTATTCTTCTGGTATTCTCAGACGTCATTACGCTTCTGTAGCTCAGTCGGCAGAGCACAACCATGGTAAGGTTGGGGTCAGCGGTT
>CAUPUT010000222.1:0-3471 GCA_963514615.1 uncultured Treponema sp. | reverse complement strand
GGCAGCTCCATAAAATTTTGGATATTTTTTCCGATATATTGGCGATTAACCGTTTTCCGCACAGGCATCCCGTCATCCCCCTTCTCTCGCCCGAGCAGTTCTGCGTCTCCCTAAAAACTTAGAATAAGCACGCCATACTGCACAGCACATAGTATACAATCGTCTTACAATCGACCCATTTTTAAAACAGACTTTTTAAGCAGCTTTTTATTTTTACCACCGTATTTTTCACCTGTTTAAACTACAAAAGCCTCCCCTATTTACGAGGAAGCTTATCATAATGTTTGAGAAAAAATCAAAGAATCAAACAATAGCCGGCTGCATAACACAACCGGCTCATATTAAAATAACTAAGCAATCGTAATCTCTGCACCGGCAGCTGTCATTGTCTCTTTAATCTTCTGAGCTTCTTCTTTAGAAACATTCTCCTTCAATACTTTCGGAGCACCTTCTACAAGTTCTTTTGCTTCTTTAAGACCGAGACCGGCAACAACGTTTCTAACCTCTTTGATTACGCCGATTTTCTTGCTGGGATCCGTCAGACCTTTCAGCGTTACGGTAAATTCGGTCTGTTCTTCAGCAGCCGCCGCACCGCCTGCAGCGCCACCGGCGACTACTGCAACAGGAGCAGCCGCTGTTACGCCGAATACTTCTTCCATAGACTTAATCAATTCTGAAAGTTCGAGAATAGTTTTCTCTTTGATTGCCTCAATAATTTGTTCGTTTGTCAATGCCGCCATATTATCTTCTCCTATAATTAAAATTTTACAGCTTATACAAGCCGCACTAACGGCAGACAGGAAGACAGCGTGTGAAGCCTGACTGCCGTATTCGAAAATCGGAAATCTCTAAAAAACCAACGAATTTTTAGGGATACCCGGTTATGCTTCAGCTGATGCAGGAGCAGAGCCGGAAGCGCCACCCTCTTTATCAACGATAGCTTGAAGGGTACGCACAAACTTTGCAGTCGTCGCATTAACCGTAGACATAAACATTGCAATAAGCTCTTTTTTGCCGGGCAATTTTGAAAACGCTTCAATCTTTGCAGCATCGTAGAATTCCCCGTCAACCACTGCGCCTTTTACCACCAGCGCAGGAGTTTCTTTTGCAAATTCAAACAACGTTTTCGCAGCAGCGTTTGCATCTTCACTCATCATTGCAACCGCAGTAGGACCGACTAAATAGTCTTTCACATCCAAATTGACGGAATCGAAAGCAATGCGCGCAAAATTATTGCGCATAACTTTGTAGGTACAATTATTTTCGCGAAGTTTTGCACGCAGCTGTGTAATCTGCTCGACAGACAACCCACGGTATTCCGTAAAAATGAAAGACGAAGCAGCTTTTAATTCATTCGTAATATTTTCAATAGCAGCCGTTTTTGCAGGCTGCGGTTTATGTGCTCGCAGTGCCATCTTATTCTCCTACCTTATAGTCAAGCCAGACTCCCGGCCCCATCGTGGAGCTGATAGAAACCGACTGAATAAAATCACCTTTCGCATCGGCAGGTTTTTTTCGTCCGATTTCAGTTAAAAGAATTGTAATATTCTCGACAATTTTATCCGTATCCATCGAAACCTTACCGATTGCAAGATGCACAACACCGGTCTTATCGGCACGGAATTCAATGCGACCTTTTTTCAGTTCATTGATAGCAGCGCCGATATCGGCGGTAACCGTTCCCGTCTTAGGGTTCGGCATCAAACCCTTCCGTCCGAGCACCATACCGAGACGCCCGACATCCTTCATCATATCGGGAGTAGCAACTGCAATG
This sequence comes from uncultured Treponema sp., assembly GCA_963514615.1. Classification (GTDB taxonomy): domain Bacteria; phylum Spirochaetota; class Spirochaetia; order Treponematales; family Treponemataceae; genus Treponema. The sequence continues at coordinate 1,697 of CAUPUT010000222.1, read as the reverse complement.
TCGAAATCGAGCCACCCCCCCTTAACCTTTTCGATGTAATCGGCAGCACCGGCATACGTAGCACCGGCATCCAAGGCTTCTTTTACACGATCTTCTTTACAGAACACCAACACACGCTTTTCACCTCTAAACTGATGCGGTAAAACAACAGTGTCACGAACGCTTTGATTTTTACCCAGTTTCAGACTCACATGCACTTCAACCGTCTCATCGAATTTTGCAAACTTCAACTCTTTTACCAAATCCACGGCCTTGGGAACAGAGAAAAGAGCAGCGCTGTCGTATTTTTTTAACGCATTGCGATAATTTTTTCCGTGTTTCATTTAACGCTCTACCTCCACACCCATACTCCGTGCAGTTCCTGCAATAATCTTCTTTGCAGCCTCCAGATCATTCGCAGTAACATCGGGCATCTTCATTTTTGCAATTTCTTCGAGCTTTGCTTTTGACAAAGTTGCAACCTTTTGGGTTATAGAATTTGAAGAACCTTTTTGAATATTACACGCTTTCCTGATAAGAACCGCAGCAGGCGGAGTCTTCAAGATAAAAGTAAAGCTTTTATCCGAATAGACGGTAATAACAACCGGAACAACCAAACCCGGCTCCATCGACTTTGTGCGGTCGTTAAACTGCTGCACAAACTGAGGAGCACTTACGCCATGCGGCCCAAGTGCAGGACCGACAGGCGGAGCAGGAGTCGCCTTTCCGGCAGGACACTGCAATTTAATAACCGCAGTAACCTTTTTCTTTGCCATAATTATCTCCTTCTGGTACTAACGGGAAATCATTCCCTCCCATAAAATGAAAATCAAAAAAAACGAGAATATCACCGAAACATTAAAGCATTAATAAATACACCTTAAATCAATTCGACTTGAAGCATATCCACTTCAACAGGAGTAGTCCTGCCGAATATAGCAACCATCACCCGTAGTTTATTACGATCCGCCATAACTTCTTCTACAGTACCGGTAAAGGTATCAAAAGGCCCTTCTATAATTTTAACCTGCTGGCCAACCGTAAACAACTGAGCCGACCGAGCCTTTTCACCTTTAATTTCACCGGACTTCTGCAACACACTTTTTGCCTCATCAGCAGAAATAGACTGAGGACGGGCATCACCGACGACACCTAAAAATCCGGTAACACCGTGTATTCTTTTAATCGGAGCACAAACACCTTTCCAGTTTACAGCAGGCAAATCCATCTCAACAAGAATATAACCGGGTAAAAACTTTCGACGAACAACTCGTTTTTTACCGTCTTTTACTTCAGTCAGCTCTTCTTCGGGGATTTTAATTTCAGAGATAACTCCGGCAGGAATTTCGCCATTCTCTATCAACAAACGTATCGCACGCTCTATTCTCTTTTCATACCCTGAAAAGATATGCAGAATATACCATTCTTTAGCCATAACCGTTCCTTAAAAGAACCAGCCCAAACAAGCGACAAAGAACGTGTCAACAATACCGAGAAAAACAGCGACAAGAATGGTAGAAACAATAACAACCTTCACAGCAGAAACGACATCATCACGCGTAGGCCAAACCACCTTACGAAGTTCAGCAGCGCATTCTTTTCCAAAAGTAATTATTTTTGACATATCTACCCCTTATTTATGAAACAGGCCAGGAAGGACTCGAACCCTCAACATTCGGTTTTGGAGACCGACGCTCTACCATTGGAGCTACTGACCT
>CAUPUT010000221.1:0-3484 GCA_963514615.1 uncultured Treponema sp. | reverse complement strand
GAGCAGCGGACTCATAATCCGCGGGTCGCCGGTTCAAGTCCAGCTGGGCCCATTTCTCCCTCATAAAAAATTTTCTTTCATAAATCAGTTATCGTAAACAGCTATTGGGAATTTTTGTTTGAGCAAGCCGGATAAGAGCTTTCGTTTCCGCTTGAGTATACGGGCAAATAGTGTTCCATGCAGGATCAAGACAGTTTCCCGGCAAAAAGGGCGCAAAAAACCATGCAGCATCGGTAGGGAGCTCTTCAGAAATAGCACATATATCTGCTGCTGTAACCAGAGACGGCACGAGAACCGTTCGGTACTCGATTTCTACCGGACGAGGAAATTCTCCTTTTTTCCGTAACATCATCAGTGTCCGTTTAAGCGCAGCTTCCGGTCGTTGAGCTGCAGGTTGCCGGACTGATGAAGCGATATCTATCGACCGGTTAATTCCAAGCTCATTATAACGAGCGGGAGAAGTCTTTATATCGAGGGCTATCATATCCGGACAAAGCGCTTGATCATGCAGCAAGGCAGATAATGCATCCGGTAATAAGCCATTTGTGTCAAGTTTAACGGCAAGCCCTGCCTTTCGTGCCCGTAGAATAAGTTCCGGCAACACCGGCGATAACAGCGCTTCGCCCCCGGAAATTACGAAACCTTGCAGCACGGTTTTCCGCTTTTCGATATGATCGTAGACTGCTTCGATCGGTACGTAGTCATTATTGCCGGACTGCAGTCGGCTCCGCATCGGCCCCTCGGTAACCGATGAACATACGAGTTCCCCGTTATAGCAATACGGGCAACGCATGTTGCAGCCGGGCAGAAAAACCGCTGCAGCGACCCGATGCGGGTAATTTACGAGCGTGGTTTTCTGTAGACCGACATTCATAGCGTACCTCTAAAAACCTCAGTTTTCAGAGGTTTTCTTTAGATGTATTTATGCGATAACCGCTTCAACCGTACTCGTGGGTAAATGACAAGCTTTCAGATCGGCAACGGAATAGGCACGGGAAAGTTCTTTTTCCGATTCGCTATACATGATAACAGTAGGACAGGAGCGGACACCGTGTTTCGCAGCAGCCTTAATACCTTCTTCGGTATCGGCATCGATATAACGAACCGTAATACCAAGGCTATTGCAGTAATCCGTAACGGGCGGACAATTAGGACAAGTCTTGCGTGTATATACTTCAAAAAATGCAGGATATTGCACCGACATTACCCTTGTATCCGATACAACACTTTGACCGGCATATACGTGTGTCTTAGGATTTTCGCGTTCGAACATTTTTCGCTCTGAAAATTCTTCACGCTTGCCCTTATTCCAGTTACGAACGGAACGATAATACCCAACTATACGCGCATATACTTCCGTTGCGGAACCGTGCACATTCTGCAGTTCCAATCGTGTGGCTGCAATATCGGCATCGATTGCTTCTCTTGTTCTCATGGTTTTTCCCCCGCCTTTTATAGAGTTGTTTTTACACTATATAAACTTACCTATATAGCGTCAATCATACTTACAGCGGCCATGATAACACTATATATAGGGGTATGTCAACCATCTCTTTTGAAATAGACGGCGCATCTACTTCACCGGATGCGGACGGAAACGGTTTCGCTTTTAAATTCGCCGCTTTGTGCGGAAACCTTTACCGTGCCTGCTTTTCCGAGCGTTTTAATCCAAAACCCGCGGGCGCCGCCGATAAGAGCAAATTCCTGCGGCCCGACAACCTTCGCGGGGCCTTTCAGCTTAATCTGCACAATCTCGGAGCTATAGGGTAATTCGTTACCGGCCTGATCGAGGAGACGCACAACGAAGCGGACGGCATCGGGTATGTCCGCCCGAAGTTTTGTCTCATCGGCGGTAAGTACAAGCTGCGCCGCAACGGGATTTGCAGTAAAGCGGCGGGTAATACACTCTTTACCGTTATGGTAGCCGGTGAATACGGCATCTTCCCATCCGCCGCCCCACACACTCGAAAGGTTATCGATAACAATAGGCGGATGCATAAGGCCGGGGTATCGGTCAATAGCGGGATAGAAAAGGCCTAAATCTTTTCCGCCGATGGTAAGCCGGATTGCGGTGCAGTTCGTACAGACGATAAGCGGCGCAATCCCGCCGACTGCCCGGTCGCCGACGGTGTAGTGTGTCAACGGTTCCAACACCGGCCGGACTTCCGCAGGCAGCTGGCTTGCATAGACGCTTGCGGCAAACTTAGGAATACGGAACATATCCATCACGCCGTGGTAGCAAATGCGGTCGCCCGAACCGAAATTTGCATGGGTATTATAGTCAAACGCACACCAGCCGATTGCACCGCATTTTTGCGGGTCGAGCGCGGCGGCATTTTGCACCGAAAGGTGGAGTTTTGCATGCTCAACCAAGCGCTCTTCCTGATCGAACCGCTTTGTCGGATAGATGTGCCCGCCGAACTCGGTTATCAGATAGGGAACCAAATCGGCTTGCCCCGTAACCTCGCGTTGAGGGCGAAGTACACGCGCCGCTCCGGCTGCAGTACCGACGGGCAATCCTTGAGCCCCGTAGGTAAAGTCATTCATCGTATACACGTCTTCAAAAAATTCGCTGTTTTCAATACAACGGACGCCGCCGGTCTGCCGGTACGGATCAAGTTCATGGGCAATCGTATTCGTGCGCTGATAAAACGCAGTGCAATCCGGTGATTCATTAATGCGTACTCCCCATAGTACAATCGAAGGATGATTCCGATCGCGTACAATCATCTTTCGGATATTTTCACAACTGATATCCTGCCATGCGGAATCGCCGATATGCTGCCAACCGGGAGTTTCCTCAAAAACCAATAAGCCGATCTCATCACATCGATCCAAAAAATACGGCGACTGCGGATAATGTGAGGTACGGATAAGATTAACGCCAAGCTCATATTTTAAGATATCCGCATCTTTTTGCTGCGCCCGCTTCGGCATCGCATACCCCACATACGGGAAAGACTGATGGCGGTTTAAACCGCGCAGCTTGAGCAGCTTGCCGTTTAAGAAAAAACCTTCCGGCGTAAATGCAACCGTGCGGAATCCGATACGGGTAGACACGACATCACATACAAGACCGTCTTCCAATAACGATACTTCGACGCGGTACAACTCAGGCTTTTCAAGTGTCCACAGCTTTAAGCCGGTTAATTCATCCATTATCATCGAGAGAGAAAGCGACGGAACGGACACAACAAGACTTCTACTCAATTCCGCCCGTTTTCGATTTCGGGAATCAAAAAGTGCGACGGAAACGTCAATCGATTTATTCGTTCGTTCGCCGTGTGCAATGGTAATATCAACTTGCAGACTCTTTTCCGCCGTTAAAACGGAAACCGGACGGGCATAAATCGAATCGATATGACAATGCGGCACCGCACGCAGGGTAACATCTCGATAAATACCGCCGTAACACAGATAGTCGACCATACCGCCGAACGGAGGAATGTCAGCTCGTTCCGTCGAGTCGACATACACAACCAAC
>CAUPUT010000220.1:0-3489 GCA_963514615.1 uncultured Treponema sp. | reverse complement strand
CTTCCGGTTGGAACCAATACGTCCGTACATGGTACCTCTACTTTAGAAAAATTAATTTTCCTGCCGATCCGGCAATCCACGGCCGCTGGGAATGGGCAGGTATCTATTATGGAGAAAAAATTTGAGGATGCGCATACGTTTTACCGGTAAAAAACAGCTCGTCAACATATTTCGACGCAGTGCGGCATTGAGGTACGGTTGTTCGCATAAAGTGTTTGCAGTCGGCATCATAGCGGGAGCATTGTGTATCCGACCTATCTATGCAAGCACTCAACCGAAACCGATAGTCTCGGACACGGAAATATATTTGAATAAACAACTTCTGCAAAGCTTTCAAAGCAACGCGTTTTTGCACAGAGCCCTTGTCCCGCACGATCATCCGTTAATTGAAAAATTCCGCAAACAGTATATGTGTACCGACGGTTACAACTACCTTTCAAAGATAATGAAGCGTTCCGCTCCGTACCGAGATTTCATTATCAAGCTGTTGGAAACCGAAAATATGCCTGCCGAATTGCTGTTCCTGCCTGTCATTGAATCGGGTTTTTTTGAAACGGCCACATCGAAATCGGGAGCCGTCGGAATTTGGCAGTTTATGAGAAACAGTATCGGCGGATACAATATTCATATCGACGATTGGGTAGATGAACGACGCGATCCGTGGAAGGCAAGTATCGCTGCAGTAAAAAAGCTCAAATGGAACTACAGCCAATTCAATGACTGGCCGCTTGCACTCGCCGCCTATAACAGCGGAGTGGGTGCAATACGGGCTGCTATCAAAAAAGCGGGAAAGGCGGACTACTGGTATCTCGCAGAACACGGTTACTTAAAAAAAGAAACACTCTACTATGTGCCTAAATTCCTTGCCGTTGCGGAAATACTTTCCCGCAGCGAAGAATTGAACATCGATTGGGGGAATACAGAAGACCATCAGCCTACTTCCACCATCGAAATCAAACGGGCAATCGATGTGCGGCTGCTTGCGGAGGAGCTCGGCCTTGAATCCGAAGCGATTAGAAAGCTCAATCCTTCGCTCCGCTACTTTATCACACCGCCGAGTATTAAATATGAGTTGCGTCTCCCTTCGGCTTATACCGAAGCCGCACAAGCGGTACTCAGTCAATCGGACAAACTGCTGATAAAATACTATCAATACCGTATTAAATCGGGCGACACACTCTATGCACTGGCCAAGCACTACGGAGTCAGTATTCAAAGTATTGTGAACTACAACGAAGGGCTTAAACCGGAAACCTTGAAAATCGGAAAGACTATTTTAATCCCTGCGTTAAAATCCGTCGGAGCATACGCGGGGAAGGGGGCTGCACAAGCAGGAAATTTTGACGGCACGCATACCATCCAAAAAGGCGACACATTATGGTCACTTGCATTGAAATATTCGGTTTCCGTCGAACTGTTAGCTCAAAAGAATAATCTGACGGTAAACAGTGTCCTCAAGTTAGGGAATACCTTAAAAGTGCCGATACTGTAACGAGGACGTATTTATGAAACATTCACTCTCCCTTACCATTTTCGTTTTATTCGCTTCGGCATTCTGCTATAGCTATCCGTCGGGGATGGAGTCCCAAACAGTACAAAACTGGGAAACCGCCCAAATAGATTCAAAGATCACAATAGATTTAAATAAAAGCGGATTATATCTGCCGACCGATAGAAATGCAGCGATACGGCTTATTCAGCAAAATAGGTCTTCTTTGTTAAAGAATGCCTATCTTTCCATATTGGTAGACTCTTCTCATCGGCTCGGAAGCTACCTTGCAGAAGAAAAAATTTCTCTAACCGATATCAATACCGTCATCAATAACGGTAAAAGCACGGCGCCCGTTCTTTCTCAAGAATTGCAAACAGCCATTGTCTACCATCAAAATCCTTTGCAAGAGCTTGCCAATCTCTTTGTAAAACACAATGCGCCGTATACCCCTTCGTTTTTTCCCCTCGGTACAGCGAGTAAGGTATATACCGGTATTTTAATTGATGCCCGCGGTCAGCTGCCCGTACACGGTGAGTATTCAAGCGACCAGCTTAATCCCTGTTTATTCCCTAAAATATGGAATAAAAACATGAACTTGATCTACGAGAAGAATATCGTGGAGCCCAGTCGAGCAAAAAAACAGGGCATTGTCTTGTACACCGGTACCTTGGACGAAAGCATGTATCGGGACAGGATTGGTACGGAACCTTTGCGTATCATTGCACGGGGTGTGTTCGGCGATAACCGTACCGATCCGATTATCAGCAACGAGGATGCAGAACGGATACTTGCAAAAAGCGAAAATATCGACTTGCTGCGCCAAGGCAAGATCGTTATTGTGTGCGATAAGGATACCTTGCAGGTTTCTCCGGCGTATCCGCTCATGGATGAACAGTTCTACTTTATATACCGCGATATAGAAAAGTTATTCTTAGACCGTGAACCCGAAAACATCGCCCTTAAAGCACCTCAAAATGTTTTTAAAATTATCATGTATGATATTCGGTTTGTGGCGGATTCGCCTGAAATTCTCCCTGATGAAACAGGACGCCTTGACGTAATTGCGGAAGCACTTAAAAAAGTCGGACCGAATACACACTTCTTAATCGAAGGTCATACGGCAGACCTTAGCCGCCCTGAGGGTGAGCGTATCCTTTCCCTGCAGCGGGCTGATAAAATCGCCGAAGAACTTGCAAAACGAGGAATTGAAGCAAGTAGAATGCAAACAGCCGGCTACGGAGCAACCCGCCCCGCTGCACCGAATGACACCACCGAAAACAGGGCAAAAAACCGCCGCGTAGAAATTACTATTATGCGCGACTAACAATCGGGCATCTAAAAACTCATACTTTGGAGATCCCTAATGCATTGGGCGCCTCTAAAAAATGAAGTTTTTAGAAGTTCTCTATTATTTATCAACCAAGGAGTTTGTAATATGAAGATAAAACATACTGTATATTTATGCTGTACCATTATGGCGCTTAGTCTTGCTTCGTGCATGACCGTCCCTAAGGAATCCGAAATACCGATTGATGCGACCGCGGCGGATTTAACACAAAAAGCACAGGAAGCGTTTGATGCCGGTAACTATCGCGCAGCTCGTGTCTATTACGAGACTATCCTGAAACGCTTTGCGGATGATGAGAATGCTTGCGTGGCCGCTCAATACGAAATTGCACACCTGCATATCAAACGACATCAGTGGAACGATGCTTACGCCATACTCGAAAAGATTATCGCCCAATATGAAGGGCCGATGGCAATGCATTTACCGCCCGACTACTATAAGCTCGCAAAAATCGACTATGCCCGCGCTGCAGAAAAGCTCCACATTAAGGAAAAGCAGTAGCCTTTACCGATTTTTACTATGATGCTAAACGGCATAGACCGGATTCGCGACTTCGATTCTCTTTTTAAAGAGAAAAAACTTGGCATCATCACCTCGCTGTCCGGTCTTTCTAAAGATTTTATCCCGTCGTGGAAAATACTTGCCGAAC
>CAUPUT010000219.1:0-3493 GCA_963514615.1 uncultured Treponema sp. | reverse complement strand
TGAGAATTTGCGCCTGCACCGAAAGGTCAAGCGCGGAAACCGGTTCGTCCGCCACAATAAGCCGCGGATTAACCGCTATCGAACGCGCAACGCCGATACGCTGCCGCTGCCCGCCGGAAAACTCATACGGGTACTTATACAAGCCGTCGGGCGGAATCCCGACAATCTGCAAGAGCGAAAGCACCTTCTTTAATTCTTCATGCTTTGAAAGCCGTTCAAAGTTTCTGATAGGTTCCGCAATGATGTCGCGAATACGTTTTTTGGGGTCGAGGCTCGACATAACATCTTGAAACACCATTTGCACGTTTTCGTTGTATTTGATTTTTCTCCGCTGCGACTTGGTATTTACGAGGCTTCCCTCATAGCGGATTTCGCCGCCGGTAGGCTGCTCCAATCCGACAATCGCTTTGCCGATGGTGGTTTTCCCCGAACCGGATTCCCCGATAAGCCCGTAAGTTTTTCCTTCTTCAATCTGAAAAGAAACACCGTCTACCGCCCGCACGTGATCCTGTATCGTGTTAAAAAAGCCGCCGCGGATAGGGAAATGTACTTTTAAATCTTTTACTTCCAATAATGCCATATCCGCCTCCTCTAAACCTCACCCTCGAACCGGAAATTCTTCCAGCAGGAGCAGCGGACAAAATGTCCGGGACTTACTTCGTGCAAGACCGGAGACTCTTCGTGTTCTTCGGCCGGAATCCACGGTATACGGTCGGCAAAACGGCAACCCGTATGCTTGAGTTTTTTAAGCGACGGCACCATACCTTTAATAACGTGCAGCATATCGTCGTCTTTATCCGCCTGCGGAATCGATTTAAGCAAAGAACGCGTATAAGGATGCAAGGGATGAGTAAACAATTCCTGCACGGCAGCCTGTTCGACGATTTGCCCCGCATACATAACCGCAACGCGGTCGGCGACCTGTGCGACGACACCGAGGTCGTGAGTAATAAGGATAATACCCGCCTTGTGTTCTTCCTGCAGGTCTTTGATAAGATCGAGAATCTGTGCTTGAATGGTTACGTCGAGCGCAGTTGTCGGCTCATCGGCAATGATAAGCGACGGATTACAAGACAGTGCAGTTGCGATAAGTACCCGCTGCCGCATTCCGCCGGAAAGCTCATGCGGAAACCGCTGCGCCGTACGCTTGGGGTTCTGGATACCGACATCATTTAAAAGCTGTAAAACCCGCTCCTGCCGCTCTTTTTCGTTGAGGTTGGTGTGGTACAGCAGGGCTTCTTCAATCTGCTTCCCTACCCGCTGCAGCGGATTAAGTGAAGCAAGCGGATCCTGAAAGATAAATCCGATATCCTTTCCGCGGATTTTGTTCATCTCGTCTTCAGGGAGTGTCAGTAAGTCTCTGCCGTTCAGAAGGATTTCGCCCGAAACGCGGGTAAAGCGCATATCGTGCAATCCCATAACGGACATTGCGATAGTGCTTTTCCCGCAGCCGGATTCCCCAACAATAGCAAGCATCTCATTGGGATGAACGTCAAACGACACCCCGTCAACGGCATCATAGTAGTTGCCATCGATACGGAAAGCCGTGTGCAAATTTTTAACGGTTAATAAATTGTTTTGTTCCATGGTTGACTTCTATTTATATTTATTATAAGTCTCAGAAAACTCTCTAAAAACAGACGTTTCCGGAAGTTCCCTCTTAAATTACGGTATCACGAATACCGAATTTTTGCAACCGTAAAACTAAAAAATCCGGATAACTGCATCAGGCTCTTTTGTTATTCCCGCATCCTTATACTCTACAGCACGTACTTCTCTAAAAAGTGAGCGATGCCGTCTTCGTTATTGGTGTAGTCCGTTACTGCGTACGCAATATCTTTGATAGCGTCGAGGCCGTTTTTCATGGCGATGCCGTATCCCGCAAGACGGATCATCGTCTCATCATTCATGCTGTCGCCGAATGCCATCACCGACTTGTTTTTGATACCGAGCAGCCATGCCAGCTCTTGCAGGAACTCCCCCTTACCGGTCTCTAACGGAATGATTTCCAAAAAATACGGCTTACTGGTAAACAGGACAGCCCGCGTACCGAACCGCTTTCTAAACTCAGGTTCGACGGCAGCGATAATGTCCGGCTCCGCAGGAATGAGCAGCTTATACACCGGCTTGGTGCGCAAAATCTCCCGATAGTCATCAGGTATCACCGTTTTCATTTTTGTCAGATGCGCGTCCCTATCCGAAAAAACCGTCCGTTTGGCGATGTAAATGGTATCGTCAAAGTAGAGATGACAGGAAAGATTTTGCGATTCGATATAATCGTAAATTTCAAGCGCAAGATCGGCGCCGAGGCAGCGGCTGATGATTTCCAGCTTCATATCGGAGGTCAATATCTGTGTTCCGTTGTTGCACAGTATATAGCTTTCGGTTTTATCCGAGCCGATCCGCTGCGCATACGAATGCACCGAACGGGGGCTCCTCCCCGAAGCGAGTAATGTCAACACGCCCTTTTTCATTAATGCCTGCAACACCGATACCGTATAATCGGAGATGGTTAGATCATCCCGCAAAAGGGTGTCGTCCAAATCCATTGCGATAATTTCTATGTTTTTCAACTTTTCCATTACAGTGGTTCACCTTTCAAGAATGTGCCGATACGTTCAAGCGCAATCCGTATTTTACTGATGTCGGTAGCGTAGCAGCAGCGGACAAAGCCTTCGCCGCCGCTTCCGAACACGTGCCCGGGAACAACCGCAACTTTGTAGTCGGTAATCAGTTTAACCGCAAAATCTTCCGAAGTTAAACCGGTACTGCGGATATCGACAAAGAGGTAAAATGCCCCGTCGGGCGTTATATATGGGAGATGCATAGAGTCAAAGCTCTTCATCATCAAGTTGCACCGCTGCCGATAGGAAACCCGCATCCGTTCAACCTCGTCCCAGCCGTGTTCCAATCCTTCCAGCGCCGCATATTGGCTCATAATAGGAGCGCAGATTGCCCCATACTGGTGAATTTTATGAATTTGAGCCATCAGTTCCTGCGGGCAGGCAATGAACCCGATACGCCAGCCGGTCATCGCAAAGGACTTTGAAAACCCGTTGAGGATAATACAGTAATCCTTCATTCCGGGAAAGGAACCGATGGACACATGCGGCGCTTCATACCGAAGTTCGCAATACACCTCGTCGGAGAGCACCCAGATGTTATGTTTTTTAACGACGGCGGCGATCTTTTCCATCTCATCAGCAGGGATCATCGTACCGGTGGGATTGTTCGGACTGCAGATAATCAGCGCCTTGGTTTTCGGCGTAATGAGCGATTCGATGGCTGCCGCCGTCGGGATAAAGTTATCCGCCGAGGTATCCAGCCCAACCGGTTTCGCCCCGCAGAGCGCAACCAAAGGCTGATACGAAACATAGCACGGTTCCGCAACAATCACCTCATCCCCCGGATTCAAAATAGAACGGAACACAATATCGATTGCTTCCGAAACGCCGAAGGTAATCAGTACCTCGTTTTTAGGCGAATACGACAT
>CAUPUT010000218.1:0-3494 GCA_963514615.1 uncultured Treponema sp. | reverse complement strand
ATGGGCAATGCTGGAATCGAACCAGCGACCCCAAGCGTGTCATGCTTGTACTCTAACCAACTGAGCTAATTGCCCGCATTCGATAAATAACGAAAAGGAGTCTATCCTATTTTACTATTTACGTCAAGCCCTAAAATAGGTATACTGTTTTACATCTATGAATCTTGAAGCGTTTATCTTGGGTTGCGGGGGCATGATGCCTCTACCCTACCGCCATCTTACTTCAGTGCTGCTTCGCCGTGAGGGCGATTTATTTCTTTTTGATGCAGGGGAAGGCACACAAGTATCCCTGCGCCGTTTAAATCTCCGATGGAAAAAAATCAATACCATCTTTATCAGTCATACCCATGCGGATCATGTAACGGGATTGCCGGGAATTCTGATGTTATCGGCGCAGGTTGACCGCGATGAGCCGCTCTATATTATCGGGCCGCCGAAAATTAAAGAATATATCGAAACCAGTCGACAAGTTCTCGATATGTACATCAATTACGAAATTATCATCCGCGAGATTACCACCCCCGGTATCGTGTATAAAACCGACGAATTTCAAGTGCGGGCATTTTGGCTTGAACATACAAAGCCATGCCTTGGGTACGTATTTGAAGAATTTCCACGTCCGGGCGCATTCGATCCCGAAGCTGCGCGCAAGCTTAATGTCCCGTGCGGGCCGCTTTGGTCAAAGTTGCAGGCAGGAATAGCGGTAGAAGCGGCAGACGGTACTATCGTAGAAAGCAGCCAAGTACTCGGTGCCCCCCGCAGCGGCCGGAAATTCAGCTTTGTAACCGATACAAAATATCTTCCGACTATTGCGCCGGAAGTTGCCGGTTCCGACTTCTTAGTGTGTGAGTCGATGTTTGAAAAAGGTATGGAACAAGATGCTGCTGAAAAAAAACACATGACTTGCACGCAGGCAGCCCAAATTGCACGGGATGCTGCAGTAAAAAAGATGGCACTTATTCACTACAGCCCCCGTTATACGGATCATGATTTAAAGCAGCTTCTCAAAGATGCTCAAGAGATATTTCCTAATACGGTTCTATCAAAAGACCGAATGGTAGAAACAATCGAATATCAAGACTAAATAATCCTTGCAAAAAAACAGAATCTTTTTGCAAGGATTCAGCGTTTTGTGCGGAGAGAGCTTCATATCTCCGCACCTCAACGGCGCTCTCATCAAAGTTGCTAATTGAGGATTCCCTTAAAAATCAATTCGCTTTTAGCGATACTTTTTTAGAATTCCCATCCGATACCTAACTGAGGCTGGATGATATATTTTGGAAAGCCGTTTCCTTTTCTAATCGGAATAACGTGGTCAAGATTGACTTCGATGTACAGTTTTTTATACACATATACATACAATGCTGTACCGATATCATATGTTAATCCCCAATACCATGCCTTACCGCTCGTTATCTTTTCCGTAACATTATAAGTAAACTGGGTATTTACGAGAAACATCGTACCGAATCCTGTATGCACATCGAATACCAATCGATGCTTAATAATCGGCACAAAGTACGCGGCATTCAGTTGGGCAAATAACAAACCGGCATTCAGCGTATATCCGTTGACTTTATTTTTTAAATAGGTTCCGGAACCGGTAAGATTAAAACCGAAATTCCCGTATAACCGTTTTATCGGAACAACAGTCAGCCGTATACCGCCTGCCAAAGGTGCAATATTCGTATTGAAATAATCTTTCTTTGCCAATATTTTGTTAGCGATAAAACCGTTAAAAACATAATTAGCTGAAATAAATACATCAATCGGTTTTTGAAATCGGAACACGATTTTATCTTTCTCGGCTGATAAGTCGCTTGGGTCAGTTGCTGCAAAGGTATAGGTTCCGGGATTTGCTCTCATCAATTCAAAGGCAACAACGGCATGGGTACCGTTGTTTTTAAGCTCAATAATAGTCCCATGTAAAACCGATCCGCTGAAATTATTTGTAAGGGTAAAAGACGTTTCCTCATGGAAATTTTTACCGGTTATGGTAAGCGTTTGGTCTTCCAGCTCATCAAAGTTAATCACGTACGGAGAAACAGTGGTAACTTCCGGTTGATATGCGATACGAATAGCAAAGTTGCGATATGCACTTGCGTCCTCTTTTTGCCCCAAAAGATTGATAACCCGCACACGAAAACGGTAATCACCGGGAGACAATGAGACATCTACATAATTAGTCGTTACGGTGCGTTGATCTATAATCCGCCATACTTTTGTTTTTCTATCCTGTTGCTCAAGCTCAAATTCAAATCCCAAAATATCGTCCAACGATTCCCAAGAAAGTCGCTGGACAAGTGCAACACCTTTATCGGTCTCTTTGAGAAAATATTTTTTCTTATCTGCCGTTTGTTTCATTTCCTTGCCGGAAGTAGGAGCTTGTTGAGCAAACAACGGAATAAGGCAGAAAAAGAAGATCACAGTAAGTATCAAACCACGCTTATTTCCCATATAAAACCCCTGTTTCATCCGTCGATACCGCTCTTGCCTTAGGAATATCTATTTGGAAACGTATACGGGAGACAGTACCGTCTTGGAATACTTTTCCGTTACTTAACCGCCGCTGAGGTCTTACTTCTGCAGAGAAAGTTCCTCGGGACAAACGCGCAATGTCTTTAAAGTTAACAGTCGGCTCTGTTGCCCCATCCGCACGTATATCGGCTGTAAATATCGAACGTCCTGAAGAATCCAAAAGTTTAAACCGATAATGTGTAGCATCCGGCACCTTGCTCCATCTAAAATCGATACTTCTATTTGACTTAAAGAAAGCGGCATCCAACACGGTATCTGTTTTGGGAAAACCGAATACAGCCTGCGGCAGAGGAGGTATCGGTAAAACAGTAAACGTAAACTGCTTTCTCGATGAAATATCAAAACCTTCCGGAACGGCAGCCTTCACCTCCCATGCATATTTTCCCGATTCGAGAGAAGGAGCCTGTACCTCCATAGACGGATTGGATATTTCAAAAACAGAGGCGGTTACACCGGATTTTCTCAATATGAGTCTTGATGAAGCCGGTTCAGCCTCCGACTCCCACTTAAAGGTAAACGGATCGAGCATAGCGGTCAGTCCATTGATGCTTGCATTGTCGGCAGGATAGACAAGTTCAACAGGCCGTAAATGCTTCAGTACAAAATCTTGGTCAACGGCCAAACCGTACCGCCGCGTTGAAGCTATGGAAGCGGAAGCGAAGCCTTGAATACTAATGCGATAATTTCCATCTTTAATATTCTGTAAAGCTATTTCAACTTTCGTAGCTGTAATAAATAAGTTCTCATATAAGGGGGCATTCTCATTGCCGATTTTTATAATACGCACCTGATAATAATCCGCCCCCTTAACAGGCGACCACACGAATTTTGTTTTACCTTCGGGGAATACAACAACCATATTGCCGACATCAAACAAGGTCGGTTTTTCCAATGGCGGCGCAACGGTAAAATGCTTTGTTTCAGCTTTTAAAAAGCCGACTGCGCTATCGGCGACG
>CAUPUT010000217.1:0-3499 GCA_963514615.1 uncultured Treponema sp. | reverse complement strand
GGAAAATTGGCTGCGGGTATGGTACTTGCAGCGTTCGGCTCGGTGTTGTCGTTGGTTCCGTACATTGCGGTGTACCGGATTTTGGAAATGATTATTGCTCGGTCGATGAGTGCGGAAGCGCTTTTACATTGGGCTGTTATGTGTGTTGCAGCAGCGGCGGTACAGTCAGTGTTGATGTCGATTGCGGGAATTTGTTCGCACACAGCGGCATTTAATACGATGCATACGGTAAAGATAAAAGTCTTGCAACATATCTCGTACCTGAATGCAGGCTTCTTTCAAAAAAATGCAGCGGGTAAAATCAAGACAACCCTGTTTGATGACATCGATAGAGTGGAATCTTTTTTGGCGCACAGCACTTTGGAACTCACGCAGGCGGCGGTTGTTCCCCTTGCGATGTTTGTATTTATGCTGCATCTCCATTGGCTTATGGCATTGGTTATGCTCGTTCCTATGCTGCTCGGTATTGCCGTTCCGATGATGATGATAGCAGCAAGTAATTTTTCGGGATTGGCGAACGATTTTGCAAAGGATATGGAAGCCTTGAATGCATCGGCTACGGAATATATTTCTGCAATGCCGGTGATGAAGATGTACCGCGTAACAGCCGAAAAATTTCAACAGTATAAAACCGCTTTACAGACGTATACCGTTTGCTGGAAAAAGATGTGCACCGCTTCGTGTAATCCGCTTTCGGCAGCATCGGTTATCTTGGATTCGGCAATCTTATTCACTCTGCCGGCAGGAGGGTTCCTTTATGTAAGAGGCTCGCTGTCTGTTTCTTCTTTTTTGATTTTTATTCTTTTAACGGTGTGCTTTTATACATCATTTTTAAATTCGGTTACGATTGCTATGCAGTCGATGGAACTCGGCGGCGGACTTGCAGCGGTTAAAAAAATTTTGGAAGAGCCGCAGATGAAAAGCGGAACAAAAACGCTTCCGCTAAACGGCCGTTATGATGTCCGGTTTGACGGTGTTTCATTTTCGTATGGAGAAGACGGACGGAATGCTTTAAATGATGTTTCGCTATGTGTAAAGGCGGGAACCGTCAATGCCTTTGTCGGAGCTTCCGGTGCAGGCAAAACCACCGCCGCCCAGCTTATCGGGCGATATTGGGATAGCTCTGCAGGCACTATTTCTATTGGCGGTATTCCCGTTACGGAACTGCAAACGGAGAACCTTATGGCGCTTACCTCGTTTGTGTTTCAAGATGTGTTTTTATTGGAAGATACGCTGATCGAAAATATTCGCATGGGAAGTGCTGCTTCTTTGGAAGAAGTACGCAAGGCAGCACAGGCAGCTCAAATTGACGATTTTATTATGAGTTTACCCGACGGTTATGAAACGAAAATCGGCACAGAGGGTGTAAAGGTTTCAGGCGGAGAGCGGCAGCGGATTTCTATTGCGCGTGCGTTAGTTAAAAATGCGCCTATCCTCATTTTTGATGAAGCAACTTCATATTCGGACATTCAAAATGAACATAAGATCCAAGTCGCATTGCAAAATTTGCTCAAAGGAAAAACGGTCATTATGATTGCGCACCGTCTGCACACGATAAAAAATGCGGATACTATTTTTGTCTTTGAAAAAGGCAGCATCGCTGAACAAGGCAGTCATACTGAACTGATGAATAAAAACGGTTTGTATGCACAGATGCAGCGCACGTACATATCCGCTCTCAACCACGGTACTATAAATGTAAAGGAGGAAAACTGATATGTTAAAACTGATTGCACATGTATTAAAAGAAAAACGGAAAGCATTAAGGCTGCCGATTATTTTAATGTCGCTTGATTCCGTGGGCGGTATGCTCTTATACATTATGCTCTATTTTACGGTGGTCGGATTAGTACGTAACACATTGACCGGAGAAATTATCATTACCTATTCGCTGATTTGTTTAGGAGCGGTGGTATTCCGTTTAATTATTTACCGCACGGGTTACTACCTCTGCTTTGCTCGCGGGGCGGAAGTATGTGCGCAAATGCGGCTCGATTTGGCAAATCACTATCGCGCGTTAAGCCTCGGCTATTTTAACCGGCACAGTTCAGGCGCTCTTTTGGAAACCCTTGTAAAAGATATTACCAATTTTGAACTGATCATTACGCATACGCTTCCCGCACTGGTAAAAACTGCGGTAACGGCGGCGCTGATTTTAATCGGTATGTATTGTATCGATGTTCCCTTGGCAATAGCGCAAACAATAACGCTCCTTGTGCTTGTTCCGTTTTTGCACTGGGGAAACAGCTTGGCGGAATATTTCGGAAATGAAAAGCATCGACTCACCGCTCGTATGATTTCCATTGTGCTGGAATACATTAAAGGAATAAAAGTGTTTAAGGCGTATAATCTAACCGGAGAGAAATTTGACAGAATGCTGTACTCGTTGGAAACGGTAAGAAAAACCAATATCAAAGCGGAAATAAAACTTTCGCTGCCTGCTGCCGTCTATTTTATAGCAGCTCATTTTTTACTACCGCTTGCTCTTTTATCTTCGGTATATATTCTGAAGAGCGGATCGGTCAGCCCCGAAAAACTCACCGCTTTTATGTTGATGAGCCTTGCGCTTTCGGGAGTATTAATTTCATTTGAACACGCATACGGTTTACTAAAAGGTTTAAAGCCTGCGGCGGAACATGTGCAAAAAGCGTATACGGCTCAACCCCTACCGTGTTTACAAACCGCTGGAACTGCAAAGGTAAATACCGGCACAACGGTGGGAGAAACAAGGCAGGAACAAAGTCAGCCTTTTGACGTTTCCTTTGAGGATGTTTCATTTTCTTATCGAGAACCGTTCCATACGTTTCAAAGCCAAAGCGGTGAATCTAATGCCGAACGGGAAATAGACGGTGCAAAACAAACAGCGGTATTGCATTCCATTTCTTTTGAGGCAAAGCAGGGAACGGTAACTGCTCTCATCGGCCCGTCAGGTTCAGGCAAAACCACGATTGCCAATTTGATAGCCCGCTTTTGGGATCCGCAAAAAGGTACGGTTAAAATCGGCGGAAAGGATATAAAAGAAACAGAACCCGATACGCTTTTGCAGTCTGTCAGTGCGGTATTTCAAGACAGCATTTTACTGTCGGACACCATTTACAATAATATTAAAATCGGAAAGCCCGATGCTTCGGAATCGGAGGTTATCGCTGCGGCACAGGCGGCTCAATGTCATGAGTTTATCAGCGAGCTGCCTGACGGATATAACACCCTGCTTGCGGAAGGCGGGGCTGCTCTTTCAGGCGGCGAAAGACAGCGCATTGCTATTGCCCGTGCTCTTTTAAAAAATGCACCCATCGTGCTTTTGGACGAATCGACTGCCTCACTCGATGCCGACAACGAATGGAAAATCAACGCCGCCTTGGATACGCTGATGCAGGGAAAAACCGTCTTTGTCATCGCTCATCGGCTGAACACCATTCGCAATGCGGATCAAATCATCGTATTGAAAAACGGCCGCATCGAAGAAAAAGGGACTCATACGGAACTTATGCAAAAGCGC
>CAUPUT010000216.1:0-3501 GCA_963514615.1 uncultured Treponema sp. | reverse complement strand
CAAACTGACATTAGCGGGTATTGGAACGATACGGATGTCAGACTAATCTGCAATGCGTTAATTGAAGATTGTATTACTTCTCCGAGAATTGAACGTTTCGCGCAGGAAAATAAACGTTTGCCCGTATTTATCATCGGCCGATTCAAAAACGACAGTTCGGAGCATATCGATACTTCGATTATCGTAAAGAAAATGCAAACCGCCATACTCAATAGCGGTAAAGCGGAGTTTGTCGCCGACAGCACATCGCGCGAAGAGGTTAGAGCCGAACGCGAAGATCAAAATATGGGAAATGCAAGTGAAGAAACGGCAAAAGCGTTGGGAAATGAAACCGGTGCAGATTTTTTATTACAGGGATCGGTAAAATCTATGGTGCAAAAAGCAGGAAACACCACGGTTCGTACCTATCATGTTTCCGCCGACCTTATCAACATTGAAACGAACAGAATTATCTGGAGCGGCTTTAATGATGATATCAAAAAAGTAATAAAAACGAGCAACGTCAAATTCTAACCTGACAATAATAAGGCTGCAGGAAAAATTATATGAAATATTTAAAGATTTCAATAATGGTTGTATTCCTTTTGCCGATGTTATTTTCCTGCGCATCGGCAAAATTTGATCAAATCGGGTTTGATAAAGCCTATCAAGGCGGTAATTACGAACTCTGTATGAAGATGCTGAAAGGCAGAAATTACGGAAAGAATAATGCCGCTTTAAAAAACATCGATATTGGTGTTCTTGCTCACTACGCAAAAAAGTACGAAGCATCAGCAACTTATTTTAACGAGGGGGATAGGCTTTTGGATGCCGGCAAGCTTGACGGTGTTGCGCAGTTTGAAAGCTTTTATCTCAACATCCTTAATGCCCTGAATTATTATCATCAAAATAAGATCGAGGATGCCGTCGTAGAATTAAAAAAGGCCGACGATATAAAAATCCGTGCGGGGCGGGAAAACACATCATCACTTTGGCACATCGTTGACGAAAGCGGGAATATCGAAATAATCCGCGGCTTCGACGAAGACGAAAAGTCGGACGGTAAATTACA
Source organism: uncultured Treponema sp. (assembly GCA_963514615.1). Classification (GTDB taxonomy): domain Bacteria; phylum Spirochaetota; class Spirochaetia; order Treponematales; family Treponemataceae; genus Treponema. The sequence continues at coordinate 2,450 of CAUPUT010000216.1, read as the reverse complement.
GGAAGCGTATAACACATTCGGCGTAAAACCCGCCGAGGTAAATGAAGGAATGCCGCGCAAACCGACGGTAGAAGATTTATATCATGGTTCCGTAACGGCGTATTATTTAGGAGCCCTGTTACGCAATGCAAGCGGAGATACCGAAGGGGCTCGGCTTGATAGGGATTACGTAACGGTTCTTAATCCTACGAGCTCTCTAAGACAGATGCTGAGCAATGCGCTTACTGCAAAAGAAAACAATGCGTACTTAAACATTATGAGCTTTTCCGGCTCCATTGCTGCAAAAGAAGAAGTTTCTTTCTACTTTCCAAAAGAAGAAAACGGAGAAGCGGTATTCCTAAGCGGCATATTAATTCCCATTGGAGGAACTCTTTTTAGTATTCCTCCTATCCGCTTTAAATTTGCCTATCCGGTCGTCAGGGAAAATGTTACGAAGATAGATCACATAGAGACGGTTGTAACAAATGCCGCAACCGGTAAAAGCGATACTTATCCATTAATACAACTTGAAGACTTCGGCGAAGAAGTTAAGAAGAATAACGCACTTAAAGCAAGAAAAGAGTATCAGCGGAATGCTGCAGAAAGTATTCTCGGTAAACTGACGGCTGCTATCTCTTCAGGAACCGCTATTTTTGCCGCTCGGAAAGCCGTCGAACAAGCGAGCAACCCAATCGCACAAGCGGCGGCGCAAATAGCCTTAGATATTGCAGAATTAACATTGCCCTTAGCGCTTGAGGAGAATAATGCCTCTATACGGGCTGATATCCGGCAAGCGAAATTTTTACCGGCAAAAGCTTCCGTCACAACGATAGCGCTTCCCCCCGCAACATACACTGTAACGGTTCGCTATTTCCATGCCTCGCTTGTACTTTTTGAAGAAACCTTTGACAATGTTCAAATAAAAGATAAGGAATTGAAGCTCTTGGAGTCAATATGTTTAAAGTAGCCGTTGTTTTTATAGCGTTGAGTTTTTTGCCGCTGGCAGCCTCCGCTTCGGAGAAAAACATGACGAATAGGCTGCCTGTATGGATTGAAACGCCTTCCGAGCAATACCCCGAACAATCCTATATGACGGCTGTTGGCGAAGGACACGCTCAAAAAGAGGCGGAAGCGTCTGCATTAGAATCTCTTGCCGCTATTTTTAATCGAAAAATTGAAGCTCAGACACAATCTTCATTAAATTACGCAAGCAGTCAAGGTAAAGATGCAGCAAAAAAGGATAAGCGAATTAATCAAACTATCTCAATTTCTACAAACATAGAACAATTAAGCGGCGTAGAAATAAAAGAAACATGGGTATCGCCCGATGGAACGTATTATGCGCTTGCAGTATTGGAAAAATCCAAAGCGATTGCCGTTTATAGAGGGAAAATTGCACTCAACAATCAAACTATTATGTCACTTATGGATATTCCTGCCGATGTTAAAAATACGATGACGGAATGTGCGCGGTATAAAGCGGCGTATACGAAAGCCGAAGAAAATGCAGCATACTTATCGGTGCTTTTACAGCTCAATCCGGCTGCAGGAGCTTTATCAAATGATGAAAAGCTTGCCTCAAACATTATCAAAGCAAAATGGCTTGCAGCGCTTAAAAATATGCCCGTGGCTATTACCGTTAGCGGCGATAAAAATGACAAAATAAAATCGTCTTTTGCAAAAGTCTTTACATCAGACGGTTTTACACTGTCGGCTCCCGATACGGGCAGATATAGTATGGCGGTAACGCTGGTTATATCCGATGAAAAAATACCGGGGAATAATAAGGCTGTTCTTCGCTATTCGCTTGACTCGACACTGACCGATAAGGTCTCCGGCGAAACGGTTTTGCCTTTTTCATTAAGCGGACGGGAAATCCATTTGAATAAAGCAAATGCTGAGGCAAAGCTTTTTAAGACACTTGATAAAAAAATTTCGGAAAATTTCAAAGCAGCGTTTGAAGAATATATAACACAGCTTGGTGAGTAAGTAAATAAGTTAAAATCAGGAAAACACAGATTAATTCAAACATTCATTTCATCAATGCGCGTTCTTGACATTTTATCATCGTTCGCGGTATATAACTTTCCGTTAGCCTTTGAAAATAGCCTGTTGAGCAGTTGTACATCCTTGTACAACTGCTCAACGTCGAGTTTTTCTAGTGAAAAACTCGCTGCTGCGTGGAACCACCGACATCCTCGCCCAAAAATGTACATCCTTGTACATTTTTGGGCTGCAAGTTTGCAGGCAAACTTGTTGCTGCGCGGAACCACGGACATCCCTGTCCGTCCTGAAATACCATTTGCCGTTCGCCTTTGAAAATAGCCTGTTGAGCAGTTGTACATCCTTATACAACCGCTCAACGTCGAGTTTTTCTAGTGAAAAACTCGCTTCTGCGTGGAACCACCGCCATCCGTGGCGGTTCTGAAATACCATTTGCCGTAAGCCTTTTGAAAATAGATGGCGCAGAT
>CAUPUT010000215.1:0-3504 GCA_963514615.1 uncultured Treponema sp. | reverse complement strand
GTTCTTGTTTTTGGTCATACTGTATATAATCAGTAAATAACGCTTTTGAGCTTATACCCAAGTCCGCCGAAAACTTCTGTATTGTCGACTCTTTTTGAATATCGGATTCCAGCACCTCAATATAGGGAAATAGGAAAGCAGCAGCCTGAGCCTTTCCTTCGGGACTCACCACATCAAATCGCCCAACGGCAATTTGAATAAGATAATCACTGTCTAAAATAGCATGTTTCACCAGTTCCGTCAAGCTCTCAGCACCCTTATGCGCCAGTATCTCGGCAGGGTCTTTCCCTTCCTTTATCATCAAAACCCGTACTTGTAAGTGACCGGCGCGGCAAAGTTTTATTGCCTTGTATGTTGCCTGTTGTCCTGCAAAGTCGGAATCGAAAGACAGAATAATGGTGTCGGCAAAGGATTGGATGAGCCTTACCTGATCTTCCGTCAAAGCGGTTCCCAACGGAGCGACGGCATTGGTGATCCCCGCTTGATGAAAAGCGATAACATCCATATAGCCTTCACAAAAAATAACCGTTTTTTCTTTTCTAATCTGCGCGAGCGCTTGTGAAAACGCAAAAAGAGTCTCGCCTTTTTTATACTGCGGTAAATCTCCGGTGTTTAGATACTTCGGTCCGTCGCCTTCCAAAATACGTCCGCCGAAAGCAACCGGCTGACCGTGCCGATTACAAATCGGAAACATAATCCTATTCGAGAAAAAAGCAACTTCGGGATAGTTTTTAGAAAATAAACCTGACTTCGCCAAGAACTCCGCAGAATACCCCTTTGTCTGCAAAAATTTAAAGAGCCACCGACGGTCAGCCGGTGCATACCCAAGGTTGAACTGTTCAATCATTTCGGGGCTTACCGCCCTCCCCTCCAGATACCGAAGCGCCGCGCCTCCTTGAGGAGTGTTCAGCAAAAAATAATGAAAGGTTCCACTCACCCTTTGGTATAATTCAAGCAGCGTTTCTTTCAACGAATCTTCCGGCGCGGGAGTGTAACCGCCTTCGGCATACACAACCGGAATACCGGCACGCTTGGCCAGCGCTTCCACCGCTTCGATAAAAGACAGCTTTTCCATCTCCATAAAGAACTTGATAGTAGGCCCGCCCGCTCCGCATCCGAAACAGTAATACATCTTTTTATCGGGGATAACATGGAAGGACGGCGTTTTTTCACTGTGGAAGGGACAACAGCCCCACCAATCGTGCCCGCGTTTTTCCAAATGAGTATAGTTTTCTACGAGCGACACCAAGTCGGTGTGGTTATTTACTGCGTCGATTGTTTCGGTAGTAATCTTTGCCATCGCGGTCAGCGCCCCGCAGCTCGTTTTAAGATAATCGCTCCCGCTTTTGCATGTTCCGTTAAGTTTTTAGTAAAAATATGCGTACCGACTTCCGCATCTTCCAATCGGAAATAGAGATAACTGCTTTTTTCGGGATTACAGGCAGCGTATAAAGCCGTCATTCCGGGATTTGAAATCGGTCCGGGCGGCAGCCCCCGCCATTTATAGGTGTTATACGGATGGTCGATTTCCAAATCTCTGTTCAGCAAACGTTCCGGATGAGGCTTATGCTGTACCTCGGTTAAGATATATTCGACGGTAGCACACGATTGCAGCCCCATCCCGATGTGTAATCGATTTGTAAAAACACCGGCTATTTTTACCGCTTCTTCCGGCACACGGTATTCCCGCTCTATAATGCTTGCTAAAATAACCGCTTTGTAACGCTGAATAGGATCCGTGGGAAAATGAGGAATAGAGGCGGTTTTATTGAAAAAATTATCCACCATTGCCGTTATGATATGTTCCGCCGTTTCATCGTATGAAAAAAAATAGGTATCGGGAAATAAGAACCCTTCGGCGGAACCGCCGAGAATTCCGTAGGATTGCAGCAAAGCTTCGTTTTTTGCCGCTGCAAGGAAATCATCGGCAGCAATAACCTTCCGAGCTTCGAGAATCGCCGCTGTTTTCGAGAGCGTTAGACCTTCCGGTACTGTAACCTTAATCAGTTCTTGCTTTCCTTCCTGCAAATAGGCGCAGAGCATGCGTACCGACCAAGCGGGAGACAGTTTGTATGTCCCTGCCTTAATCGATTTGTTAAAAAGGCGAAAATACAGATACGCTGCATGTTCCGATCGGACAAGCCCCGCTGTCTTTAAATCGGCGACAATTGCCCGCACGGAAGCGCCACGCTTAATAGTAAAGAGCTGTTCCGGCGGTTTTTCAGCAAAAGAAGCAGGTAGGGAGATAAGGGAAAAACCGCCTGCCGCAAGCAGAAGAATACATATCGACACGAGTATTATAAAACGAATGTGTTTTTTTTTCATCATTTTTATATGTTATCGACTCCATAGAGCCGTTCCGCTTCACCGATGGTAAGATTTCTATAAATACACTTTTCAGCAAAAACATTAAAGGAATAAAGCTCATCGGGCAGCGGGAGATTTTGCCTAAAAAAAGAAACAAGCGCTTTGAGTTCGGAATCGGAAAATCGATAAATAGGCTGTTCATCGTTCATAAATATAAGTCCGTTCCTTCAACTGCGCTGAATATTTCAAGCTTATCGGCGCCGACATAGTTGCAGTAATGTTGTGCGCTCGACTTTATCGCAAAGATTTTTTTATCGTTATACGTCGGTTCATGATGGAAGAGTGCAAGTTTTTTAATACCCCACGAAGTGGCAAAGTCAATGGCCAGAGAAAAAGTAGAATGCCCCCAGCCTATTTTTTCGATGGAATCGGTCATTGTATACTGGGCGTCGATAATCAACAGCTCTACGTCATTGTAAAAAGCAATATTGGCATCGTTTTTTTCAAAATCTTGCGGACGAAGCTCCGTATCGGTCGAAAAAATTATCTTTTTTTGATTATCCCGAATTGAATAAGCCACGCAGCCCCCCGGATGACGCACTCGATGCCAGCCTATCCGGGTCTTACCGATATGGATATACGGTTCATCCGGTGCAATACAGCGAAACTCGAATTTTGCGGTAAAGCCGCCCTTTCCGAACATAGTAATCGGGAAATACGGCCATTTCATCTGTTCCTCCAAAAATTCCCTCATTTTAGGACGAGTGCTGTATACAATAATGGTATTGCGCGAATCATACGCGGGGCCGAAAAAAGGCAACCCCTGCACATGATCCCAATGGAAATGAGAGAAAAAGAGATGATAGGTTTGCGGACAATCAAAATAATCAAATCGGTTTTGTAAATTGATCCCTAATTCACGGATACCGGTACCCGCATCAAAAATAATATGGTTTCCTTCCTCGGTTTCCACCTCTACGCAGGTAGTATTACCGCCGATAGTTCCGAAAAGCCATGGCGGTAATGAAGCGATAAAGCGTTCCCGTGCATCTTGATCGGTAATATCTTTTTCGGTTATCCGTTGAACGACGGCGGAAATTTTAGCTTGAATTTGCGCTGCGCTCAACGGGGTTGCAATCGAGCCGCGAACGCCCCAAAAATGTACCCGCATACACTCCTCTATTTTTCGGTGAAATC
>CAUPUT010000214.1:0-3532 GCA_963514615.1 uncultured Treponema sp. | reverse complement strand
ACGGTACGATTTCCGATCTTGCCGAATTTGAGCAAGCGTATGCGCCGCCGTTCAACTCCGCAAAGGATCCCATCAATATGCTCGGTTTTATTGCGGAAAACGACCGTGACGGTTTAACAACGCTTATCTCGTGGCGGGATGTTTCCAAATATGCGGAGCAGGGGGCCTTCTTCCTTGATGCACGGACACCGGAGGAATTCAGCTGCGGTGCACTTCCGGGAGCGATCAATATACCGCATACTACATTGCGGAACAGGCTGAACGAAGTGCCGCAAGACCGTCCGGTTGTTATTAACTGTGGAATGGGCTTGCGGGGATATATCACGGATCGAATCTTGCGGCAGAACGGGTACAAGAATACGGTGAATCTGTCCGGAGGCTTTATGACATATAGTACCGTTCATAACGAGCTGTCGCGTTTGCCGTGAATATTTGATAATTTAATGCTTTGATGATTTGACGAAATCGGGTTTTACCGATAGAATATAGACATGAAAATATTCCATCGATATTTAGTTTTGGCTTTTATAATAAGTGTATTGGTCGGCTGTTCTGCCGCGCCGCCTTCCGTTAAAGAGGAGCCTGCCCAATCCGAAGCGGTTTCGGCTCCTGCGCCTGTGGTTGAGCCGGAACCTAAAGAGACAATGCCGTCTGTACAGCAGGAACCTGCTAAGTCGGCTGTTCCGGTTAAACCGGCTGAGCCTAAGCAGGAAGCTCCTGTTCGGAAAGAGGAGCCGCCTGCGAAGGCGGAAGAGCCCTCCGTGAAACCGGAATCGGTTGTGACAAAAAAAGAACCTGCCGCTAAAGTTAAACCGGCTCCTGCTGAAAAAAAACAGGAGGTCATCGCCGAGTTTGAAGGGGTTACGATTACAAAAGAAACATACGATCAAACAAAAACGGAGATGGAAAAGATTGTTGAGAATCTCAACCGGATCACTGCTTCAAAGGATTATAGTCAATGGCTTAAACTCTTATCGGAAGAGTATAAACAGCAGTATTCTCAAGCTTTGACACTTCAAAAAGTTTCTGAAGCATTGCCGGTTAAGGGGATAAAACTTAAATCTTTGAGAGATTACTTTACCTACGTATTTGTCCCTTCGCGTCAGAATGTACGGGTAGACGATATCAAGTTTGTTTCACCGACTCGGGTCGATGTTATTATGAAGCAGGCAAATGTTTCTTTGCTCGTCTACGGCTTAGAAAATATTGACGGTACGTGGAAGCTGATTCCGCCGAAACTATAGGATGAAATGAGGCTGTCTAAAAACTGCAAGCCTATCGGCTTGTTCTGTAAGGAAATTCATTAACTTGTTCGCCTTGCGAACTGCGGAACAGTTTTGAGAGGGTTTCCTTAGATTTAGATGCGATATTTAAAATTAAGTCGTTGCTGTATAAAGACTTAATTTTAAACTCGTCGGGGATGTTCCGAAAGTAACCAACTTTTGGGACATCCCCATACTCGGGAGTGTACGAGAATGCGTAAAAGTATTATTTCTGCGGTTTTTGCCGCATTGATTTGTGCGGGATGGATGATGGCCATTCCGGTTGGGCCTATTCCGATTGTATTGCAAAACGCGCTTGCAGTGCTTGCCGGATTGCTATTAGGGCCGCTGTTCGGCGGTCTTTCGGTACTGCTCTTTCTGGTTGTCGGAGCGGTTGGCCTGCCTGTTTTTTCAGGCGGTTCCGGAGGCTTTGCCGTATTCGCGGGACCGACCGGCGGTTTTTTAGTCGGGTATCTTGCTGCGGCAGTTGTCGGCGGTTTTATCATGAAGCTTTATAGAGAAGAACAGCGGTGGCCGTTCTCCTGCGGTATCATTGCGGTTGCGGGGCTTTTGAGCTTTTTGTCCATTTATGTGTTCGGACTTCTTTGGTTTAAACACGCGCTTAACCTCAGCTGGCAACATACTTTTCTGAAAGGCTTTGTGCCTTTTATCCTGCCCGATTTGATTAAACTGGTTGTTGTCGTTCCTATTACGCTCAAATTGCGCCCGATCATACGGCGCTACATGGAATAACACCGGTTCTATACATGTGTTGAATTCCGTACTGATGACATCTTCCTCAGAACAATATGAATTACTCAAGCTCACCGGTATAACCAAATCTTTTACCGGAGCTGAACAGCCGGTGCTGAACGGCATATCTTTCTCGGTATGTGACGGCGATTGCATTGTTGTGTCGGGGCCGAACGGATCTGGTAAAACGGTTTTGATGACGCTTATCGCAGGATTGGAAACGCCGTCTGCCGGTTCGATAGTTCGCCGTAGGGAAGACGGCAGTGAGCTGCGTATCGGGCTGGTGTTTCAGGAAGCCGACGCTCAAATCCTCGGCGACACAGTCGAAGAGGATGCGCTTTTCGGTATGCGGGATAGCAAACTTCCGAAGGAGGTTATCGCGCAGCGGTTGGAAACGGTATTAACGCAGCTCGGACTCTATGAAAAGCGCCGTTCGCCCGCGCGCAGTTTGTCGGGGGGCGAAAAGCGGCGGCTCGCGGTTGCCGGTATTCTGATGATGGAAGCCGATATTATCATCTTTGACGAACCTTTTGCCAATCTCGATTATGCAGGAGTGGTGCAGGTAACGGCAATGATAGAGCAGCTGCAGCGTGACGGGAAAACGATTATGGTGCTTACCCATGAGTTGGAAAAAGTACTTGCACTTGCGAACCGGCTCATCATTTTACACAAGGGAAATCTTGTCTATAATGCGGAACCGGAACCGGCGCTCCATAGCGGTATCCTTGAACAATATGGCATACGAAATCCCCTCTGCTCATACCGTGTATTTGCCGACCTTGTATGGAAGGTCGATGTGCAAAACTTACCTCTAAAAACTTGAGTTTTTAGAGGTTCTTATATAGATAGATGTCCGATGATCGCCGATAAAAATAGCTTTTTATTTCAATATAAGGCACGAAGCACTGTTATTCACCGCCTTCCGGCGGGAGTAAAGTTCTGTGTATTATGTCTCTCTTCTTTTGCTCTGTACAGTGCACCTCAATTAGTAATTGCCGCGTATGCAGTATGTCTTGTTTTTATCGCGCTCTGTGCAAAAATGTCATTGGAAACGATAAAGAAAAATTGCCGGTTCTTATGTATATATACAGTGTGTATCTTCCTTATCAAAATAATCGGGATGCCGCTGACGGTAGCTCTTTTTAAAATTACGGCAGCGGAAACGCTGTTTTTTATGCAAAAACTTGCGCTTATCCTATTTACCGCCTCGATATTTTATGAAACTACCTCAAAGTTGGAAATTTTTATACTCTGCGAGAAAACCGAGCGCCTGCTTTGCGGAAAAAAATACACGGGCGCTTTTTCGACGCTTTTCACTATTACCTTAATGTGTGTTCCCCATGTGTTCGAGGTGTGGGCACAGTTAAATTATGCCTACGATGCACGTACCCACAGGCGGCGCGATATTATAAGCGCCTATCGTCGGTTCGCTTCTCTATTGCCTGCGCTTATCGAAAACCTTTTACGCTTCGCCGTTACCGTCGAAAAAGCCCTCAAAAACCGGCGACTGCGGGGGT
>CAUPUT010000213.1:0-3533 GCA_963514615.1 uncultured Treponema sp. | reverse complement strand
TTGCGCTTTTGCTCTTCGGTCATGTCGATGCCGAGAGTGCCGCCCGGATTCATAATGTTGTCGGGGTCAAAATGCTTTTTTAACGCGCGGAAAATATTCAGCCTATCCGTGCCGATTGATTGCTCAACCCATGCTGCCGTCATCTTGCCGACACCGTGGTGGTGGCTCATCGCAGCGCCCTGTTCCATGATATTATCAAAGATGCCGAACTGATATTCTGCATATTCTTCTTTATCACGGAATTTCCCGATGAAGATAAAATAGAGATTGGCTCCCTGCTCATACGCATGGGATAGGTGTGTCATACAGACCGTGTTCGGGCGGGATTTTGCAAAGGCACGTACCTTTTCATGCACCCTGCCCATCATCTCCCATGTAACGGAGCATTCCATCGTGTCGATGATAATGCCGTAGTCCTGCAGCGATTCCCTTAAATAGGGGTCGGTAAAGCGGCCTTCTTCCCATTTGTGCGCGGGATAGCCGGTGAGGTACAGTCCGCCATACTCTTTGCTGATTTTTTTTACGACGCGGAAGAGGTTTGAAGAAAACCCTCGTTCACCTTCCGTCCAGCCTAAGAACATACAGCGGTCATGCGCTTTGTATCCGCGGAGGTTCATCAAACTTTCGAGCGGGGTGCCTTCCACGCCGTAGAGCTTCATCATTGCATCGGTTTCTTCGGGGTCGGATAGGCGGAACACGGAAGGATAGCCTGCTTCGGCTTGCATAATTTCCCGCGCAGCGTCGCGTCCGCTCTGCCAGTCCTTAAACATAAAGCTGAAATACCGGCGGTTCTCCGCAGTCAGACGGGAAATTTTCAGCGTTACATGCGTCAGTACGCCGAACGCTCCTTCCGACCCCATCATCAGCTCATCGATATCAGGGCCGACTGCGTGGGCGGGAAGTCCGTAGCTTTTAATGACACCGGCAGGGGTAACATAAGTCTGTCCCATCACGATATTGTGGATATTGCCGTAATAGGTTGAGTTCTGACCGGCGCCCCGCGTTACCGTCCAGCCGCCGACGGAGGAGTATTCAAACGATTGCGGAAAGTGTCCGCAGGTATATGCGTGCCGTGCACCGAACCGTGTTTTTGCTTCGCTCAAGATTTTTTCGAGCTGGGGGCCGGACATCCCCGCTTCAACCGTAATGGTTTGATCGGTTTCGTTAAAGTTAATCACCTTGTTAAAGTTCCGCCGCATATCAAGGCTGATGCCGCCCTTAAACGCTTCTACGCCGCGGGTAACGGAAGAGCCGCCTCCGTATACATAAAGCGGAATGTGCTGCTTTTGGCAGTATTCGACAATCTGCACGATTTCTTCATGACTTGAAGGATAGAGCACTGCCCGCGGGGCATTTTCGGTGATGTTTTCCCGCAGCCGGTAGAGGTCGTACATGGTTTTGCCGTAAGCTACGGAAAGCCGGTTGTATCCATTGGTGCTTACATTGTCCTTACCGCACACGGATTCAAAGAACGCGACATGCTCCGGTTCAAGCGGCGGCGTCGCTAATGTTTCGGGCACAACTTCGTGTCCGTCGGCGCCCTTCCGCTGAAAATCGGCATCGGTTAAGCCGAGCTCACCTTTCATAAAGGTAAAGAGCCTTTCATTCGGTTCCTTAAATTCGTTGGGGTCTCCCCATTTTAAAATCGATCGGAATGAAGTCGGCGGCGGGGGAACTTGCTCCCATTCCGGTTTAAAATTCTTGTATACCTTACGTTCAGCCATAGTCATCTCCTAGTTTGAATCTATGATAGAGCACCTCTTAAAACTCGATAAGATTTTTAGAGGCTCTCGATACTACTTTTTATGACGGATAACCGGTTACTTCTCGTATCCGTTTATACACATGCTTGAGGATAGGATATATCTGCGTGTATATTTGATAGAGTTCATCATATAATTCGCGGTTATCCGATGAAGGGGTAAATTCCTGCGCGATATGAACCATGTTTTTAGCGCTTTCTTCGATACCGGAATAACACCCTGTTCCGTACGCCGTTAAGATCGCGGCGCCCAGTGCCGAAGTTTCCGTTGTCGCACCGCGGACAAGCGGCTTGTTTAAAATATCCGCCGTGATGCCGCAGATACGGTCGCTCTGCGAGGCACCGCCCGAAACGGCAACCTTTTGTACGGGAACGCCGCTTTGCCGTTGCAGTTGCTCTAACCCTTCCCGCAGCGAGTAGGCAAGACCTTCGACGATTGCGCGGTATATTGCGTGTCGTCCGTGTACGTCGCCGAAGCCGATCATCGAGCCTTTTGCGTAATGGTCTTTAAGGCTTGCTCCCCAATACGGTTGCAGCATCAGGCCGTAGCAGCCGGGCGGGGATGAGTCGAGGAGGCGATCCATAATTTGCTCAGGAATAATACCGGTTGCCGTCGCCTGTGCCCGTTCTTCATAGCCGAGTTCGTCCTTAAACCAGCTGATCATCCAGTAGCCGCGGAATATTTCGATTTCCGGTACCCAACGCCCGGGATAGGCAGCGCTGTATGCAGGCAGGAATCGGATAGGTTCCGTGTAGCGGTCGGTGCATATTTCTACCGTCGCCGTCGTGCCGAAGCTAAGCGAGGCGGTTTTCGCATCGAGGCATCCCATACCGAGCGTTTCGCATGCCTTATCACTGCCGCAGGCGATAACCGGTATACCGGCAGGAAGCCCCGTTTCCAGCGCGCCTTGGGCGGAAACCCGTCCGATCTCTTTTCCGCTTTGCACAACGCTGCATTTTTTATCATCATCTATCGGAAATATCTTTGCCGTGATGTGTCCGGACGATGCCCACTTTTGCTTTTTATGATCAAAGGGAATGTGGCCGACCAACGATGAAGGGGAATCCGCGGCAATTCCCGTAAGCCGGTATTGAAGATAGCCCGATACCATCAGTACCCGCCATGTTTTCTTCCAAATTTCAGGCTCGTTTTCCTGTATCCAGTTACATTGACCGTCGCTTTGGGAGTGCATGATCTTTTCGTAGTAATCGACTGCTTTCAATGCGGCCTTCATAATGAAATTCGGATGATACCGGCCGCGTGCCTTTCGGGTATCGAGCCATGTGATTGCAGGGCGCAGCACGTTTCCGTCTTTCCCGATAAGGATCACGGTATCCCGCTGGGCGGTTATCCCGATACCCTTTGCACGGGCAATTAAATCGGGATGACTGCTTTTGAGTGCCGCTACACCTGTGCACATTGCACCCCACCATACGGCTGGGTCTTGTTCCGCCCATCCCGGACGCGGGCTGACGCACGGTTTATACATGATCTGTTTCTTTGCAAGTACCGAACCGTCCTCTCCAAAGATGATAACGCGTAGACTCTGGGTACCGCAGTCAATTGAGATAATCGTCGATTGATTGTTCATAATCATTCGGCCTCCGTACTTGCACAAGCGAGAATCGGTATTTTCATCCCGTTTTTAGCGGTAAGCTGCGCAAGACAGTCGCCGTATCGCACCGGCGCGGAGGCGGTAATAGTGCGGATTTTTTCTATCATAGATGTCATCTCCTCAAGCGGAATTTCACATCCGGTTTTTACCGGCAG
>CAUPUT010000212.1:0-3551 GCA_963514615.1 uncultured Treponema sp. | reverse complement strand
CCTTGGCTGTGCGTGCGGAGGTCTGTTCCGTGCTTCGTGCTGCAGAATTTGTTTCTACGCAGGCAGTCAGCGAAAAAGCAAAAACCAATGCAGCCGCAAAATGCAGCATTCTTTTCTTGATCATGTGCATACTCCTTCACATTTTGTAAGCAAGTCCTCCACAACTACATTGAGCGGCGGGTACTTCCTACTTATATATAGAACGGATATTTTCCGTCTATTTTCGCATATTTTCCGCAGCAGGCAGCCGCAGTACAAAGAGCGCGATCAGCGCTGTACACGGAACCGCAGCGATAATGCCGATACTTCCCGAAATACCGTGCATAATTTCTATGACAATGCGCGGGATATTGATAAACTGCGTAAAGCTCATGCCGTAGCCCCAAATCATCATCACGAGCGGCAGGGACGAGCCTGCAAAGGCGAGAATGAGCGTGTTACTCATTGTGCCGGTAATATCTCTACCGACGGTCAACCCCGACTGAAACAGTTCCTTTTTGCTGAGGCGCGGATTTGCGGATAAAATTTCCTGCATAGAAGATGCAATGGACATACTGACATCCATCACAGCGCCGAGCGAAGCAATCAAAATTGAGGCAAACAGCAGTCCGTCCAGTTTGAGGTTATAATCGGGCGCCAAGTTGAGCAGCTGTTCGCCGCCTTCCATATTAACACCGGAAAGCTGTGCCGAATAGGACACAATTACCGAAATAATCCCCGCAATGGTAATGCCGGATACGGTTCCTGCGATGGCGGTATACGTTTTGCGCGTAAAGCCGCCTATCAAAATAAAGCTGACGATGGTCATAATGGAAACAAGGCCGATAGAAACCGGCACGGGGGGAAAGCCTGCAAACAAGGCGGGGATAAGCACGGTAACAATGAGCACACAGGTAAACACAAGTCCCAGCGCGGATTTTAGCCCTTGTCCTCTGCCGAGGAAGATGAGGGCGGCAAAGAACAGCCCCAGCAGCATAAAAACATGGGTGTCGCGCTTGAGGTTATAAAGCCACACGGCTGTTTTCCCTCCGCTGTTCCGCAATGTGAACACCGCTTTTAAGCCCTTATATGCAAAGTTGCTGTGTAGACTGCTGAGCGTATTATACACTTCAAATTCCGTATTTTTATGAGTTCCTTCGAGGATTTTAACACGGAGCTTTTGCGTACCGCGGAACTTTCCTTGCACAATCGGATCGGGTGAAAGGTCTTCCTCAAGCACCTCCTCCACAATACCCGCAGCAAATTCTTGGGTAAACGGAGTTTCAGGCTTGAGTTTATCTGAAATTTTCGGCATACCGATACAGAGAAGCACCGTAATGATCAGCACTGCCCCTGCGAATATTTTTTCTTGCATACTCTCTTGTAAAAGTATACCGTGAGCACAATAGGATAGTCAATAAAAAAATTTTTCTTTACTATTTTCAAAAAATATAAAATATGATATACAGACTCTTCGGCTTAAAATTATTTAAAGTGAGACTAGAAAAGAGGTTATATAGTATGAAAAAACGTTTTTCCATTCGTTACAAACTTATTCTGATTTTCGGCATACTAATTGCAGTAGCCGGTATTACCGAAGGTATTTTAGCAATCAGAATTGCTCGTAAAGCAGTAACCGAAAAAATTGAAGCGCAGTTAATGAATAGGGCACGTGATGCCGCTGAAATCTTAGATGGAAAAGTAATGCAGTGGTTTCAACTGCTGGAGGGTATCACACGGATACCGGCACTAGGGGATTCGACCTTATCGTATCAAGAAAAAGCTGTCATGTTGGAAAAACCTGCCGAATCCGATAAGGCTTTTCAAAAGCTCAATATTGTTGATAAAAACGGGATAGGCTATTTACCGGACGGTAACGTTAGCGACGTTTCTTCTGCGAATTGGTTTAAAAGCTACAATGGAAACCGCTATATGTCCGAACCGTTCGCATCGCTTATAAACGGTCAGATGGTCATTGTCATTGCCGTACCGATCTATGATGAGCATGGGAGCTTTCACGATATACTTGCCGCCACTATTGACGGATTTACAATGTGCGAAGCAGTCAGCCAGCTCGTTATAGAAGAAACAGGAAGTTGCAGTGTTATCAACTCAAAGGGGATCACGAT
The DNA here is from genome assembly GCA_963514615.1 of uncultured Treponema sp. Taxonomy (GTDB): domain Bacteria; phylum Spirochaetota; class Spirochaetia; order Treponematales; family Treponemataceae; genus Treponema. Next base: position 1,443 of record CAUPUT010000212.1, on the reverse strand, counting down.
TGCAGATCCGGATAAAACATTAGTACAAAATCGATTTGATGTGATCCAAGAAGCTGTCAAAAACCCTGCTTTTGCCTCTCTATCTGCATTTGTGCAAACGATGCTTAAATCTCAAGAGACTACCATAGGATATTATGAATATAATAAACTCAAGAGGATGGCTTCTTATGCAGCAATGAAAACGACCGGATGGAAAATCGCAGTGTACGCGCCAATCGACGAAGTGATGCAAACCGTCAGCACATTGCGTCAGTCTTTATCTATTATCGGTATTATTATTTTACTCATCACGCTCACCGTTATATACATCGTTACCAACGGCATCGTTACACCGATCAGGAAAATTGTTAAAGCTTTACAAAACATCGCACAAGGTGAAGGGGATTTAACCGTCCGACTGCCGATACAGGGCAATGATGAGATTACCGATATGTCCGAATACTTTAATGAAACAATCGAAAAAATCGGAACATCCGTCAAGAAAGTCGGAATAACCAGCGATAGTATGGAAGAAATCGGCAGCGAGCTATCTGCGAATATGACCGAAACGGCGAGCGCCATAAATGAAATCAGTGCAAATATTGAGGGTGTCAAACAGCAGACAATGACGCAAGCCGCAAGCGTTACCGAAACGGCCGCAACCGTAGAAGAGATTGTTCGTACTATTAAGCAGTTGAATATCGGTATCGAAACCCAAGCGGCGAGCGTTGCGCAATCGTCTTCTTCCGTAGAACAGATGGTCGCAAATATCGCTTCAATCGGGCAGACCCTCGCTAAAACCGACAGCGCCATTAATGATCTTACTTCTGCGACCGGCGACGGCAAAGCAACACTGGTAACATCCAATACCGTCACGCAAAAGATTGCCGAAGAGTCCGGCAGTCTGCTTGAAGCATCGAGCGTTATTCAGCACATTGCCAGCCAAACAAACTTATTGGCGATGAACGCCGCTATTGAAGCCGCCCATGCCGGTGAATCCGGAAAAGGCTTTGCCGTCGTTGCCGATGAAATAAGAAAACTTGCTGAGGAATCTTCGGTGCAAGGCAAAACGATTACTACAACATTAAAAACACTCTCATCGGAAATAGAAACACTAGCAGCCTCGTCCAAGACGGTAGAAGGGAAATTCAATGCTATTTTCAGCCTTGCGGAACAAGTTAAAGAGATGAGCGCACGGCTTACCGAAGCAATGAGAGAACAAGAAAACGGCAGCAAAGAAGTGTTAACCGCTATTAAGAACATCAATACAGTAACAATGGAAGTACAAGCAGGTTCTGAAGAAATGCTGAAAGGCGGTGAAGGAGTTGCTGCCGAAATGCGCAAGCTCGATGACCTTACCCGTATTATCACCGACAGTATGAATGAGATGGCAACGGGCGCCGTGCAAATCAACAATGCCGTACAGGAAGTAAGCGAAATTACGCAAAAGAATAAGCAGAGTAT
>CAUPUT010000211.1:0-3587 GCA_963514615.1 uncultured Treponema sp. | reverse complement strand
GTTCTGGAAATCAATTTGGAAGACCTTGAAAAGCTTGATGAACAGTCCACCAAAGAGCTGACCATCAGCTCGACCTGTACTGTCTTTGCCGAATCGGAGGTTATCTCTCAGTTGGCAAGCGGTGCAAAAATTCCCGATATCGTAAAAGGAATCCACACTGCAATAGCGAGCCGTGTCGGCAGTTTAGCCAAGCGGGTCGGTATTCAGGATGATGTTATAATGACCGGAGGAGTAGCCCTGAATAAGGGAATGGTACGGGCATTAGAAAAGAATATAGGATTTAAAATTCACACGAGTGAATACTGCCAGTTAAATGGCGCAATTGGAGCCGCTCTGTTTGCACATCAAAAGTGTATGCAGGTGGCAAAATAAGTACGATCAACGCCGATAAATGCAAGGTCGGCGCCGGTCTACGCGGCATCTTCCACAAGGCCTTTTTCGGTTTTATGAAAGATGACCGAGAGATACGAGGAGGAAACAAATGGCTCAAAAAATGGAAAAGTTACCCAACAAAACGCCGCGGCCGATTGAAGGTCATAAGCCCGCTGCCGCTGTTTTACGCGATGTGGTAGATAAGGTCTATGCGAATGCGTGGGAAGCAAAGCGGCGCGGTGAATTAGTGGGATGGAGCTCTTCTAAATTTCCAATTGAATTAGCGAAAGCTTTTGATCTTAATGTTGTGTATCCCGAAAACCATGCAGCATCGACAGCTGCTAAGAAAGACGGATTGCGCCTTTGCCAAGCTGCGGAAGATATGGGATATGATAACGATATCTGCGGTTATGCCCGTATCAGTCTTGCGTATGCCGCGGGAGAACCCACCGATTCGCGCAGAATGCCGCAGCCCGACTTTTTGCTGTGCTGTAACAATATCTGCAATATGATGACCAAATGGTACGAAAATATTGCACGTATGCATAATATTCCGCTCATCATGGTCGATATTCCGTTCTCCAACACGGTGGATGTTCCCGAAGAAAAAGTAGATTATCTTATCGGGCAGTTTGATTATGCTATCAAGCAGCTGGAGCAATTGACCGGTAAAAAATTCGACGAAAAGAAATTTGAGGATGCCTGTGCTCGTGCAAACAGAACCGCCGCCGCTTGGCTGAAATCCTGTTCGTTCATGTCATACAAGCCGTCTCCGTTAAGCGGGTTTGATCTGTTTAACCACATGGCAGACATTGTCGCCGCCCGCTGTGAGGAAGACGCCGCTGTCGGTTTTGAACTCTTGGCACAAGAATTTGAACAATCGGTAAAAGAGAATACCTCTACGTGGGAATATCCGGAAGAACATCGTATCTTGTTTGAAGGTATTCCGTGCTGGCCGGCGCTCCGTCCCTTGTTTGACCCCTTAAAAGATAGCGGCGTCAACGTAACGGCGGTTGTCTATGCTCCGGCATTTGGCTTCCGTTATGAGAATATCCGTGAAATGGCCGCCGCATACTGTAAAGCGCCGTGTTCCGTTTGTATCGAAACCGGTGTTGAATGGCGTGAGACCATGGCAAAAGAAAACGGTATCAGCGGCGCATTGGTCAACTACAACCGCAGCTGTAAACCGTGGAGCGGCGCGATGCCCGAAATTGAGCGACGCTGGAAGGAAGACCTCGGTATTCCGGTCGTCCACTTTGACGGCGATCAGGCTGACGAACGCAACTTCTCTACGGAACAGTACAAAACACGTGTACAGGGCTTGGTAGAAATTATGGACGAGCGCAAGCAGGATAAGAAAGCAAAAGGCGAGGACGTCTATACCAACTTTAAGAACACCAAAGAGACCGATTGGTCGAAGCCGACGCTGGAGTAGGGGAGGACAGTATGGAAACAATCAAAGAATTATTGGAACAATTTAAATATTTGGCGAACAATCCGCGGAAGCAGCTGGATAAATACCTTGCGGCAGGGAAAAAAGCCGTCGGTATTTTCCCGTACTATGCGCCCGAAGAGATTGTCTATGCGGCAGGTATCGCACCGTTCGGCGTATGGGGAGGTCAAGGCCCCATCGAGCGGGCAAAGGAATACTTCCCGACATTCTATTACTCGCTGGCATTGCGCTGTTTGGAAATGGCCTTGGACGGCACCCTCGACGGGCTTTCCGCTTCAATGCTGACAACGCTGGATGACACCCTTCGTCCGCTCTCGCAGAACTACAAGGTGAGCGCCGGACGGAAAATTCCGATGATCTTTATCAATCACGGTCAGCATCGCAAAGAGGACTTCGGCAAGAAGTACAACGCACGTATCTTTACCAAGGCAAAGGAAGAGCTGGAAAAAATCTGCGGCGTTAAAGTAACCGATGAGAACTTAAAGAAAGCGTTCAAAGTGTATAACGAAAACAGGGCTGAAAAGCGCCGGTTTATCAAGCTCGCCGCGGCTCATCCGCAGAGCATAAAGGCTTCCGACCGCTGTTATGTGCTGAAAAGTTCATACTTCATGCTGAAAGACGAACACACCGAACTGCTTAAAAAATTGAACGCCTTACTCGAAGCTCTACCGGAAGAAAAATGGGACGGCGTGCGAGTGGTTACCAGCGGTGTTATTACCGATAACCCCGGCTTGCTGGATATCTTAGATTCCTACAAGGTCTGTGTTGTTGCCGATGACGTTGCGCATGAATCCCGTGCGTTGAAGGTTGATATCGATCTTTCCATCGACGATCCGATGCTGGCACTTGCCGATCAATTTGCCCGTATGGATGAAGATCCGCTGCTCTATGATCCGGATTTGACAAAACGCCCTGCGTATGTGGTGAAGCTGGCAAAGGACAACAAGGCTGACGGATGCCTCCTCTTTATGCTCAACTTTGATGATACGGAAGAGATGGAGTATCCTTCGCTCAAGCAGGCCTTTAGCGAAGCAAAAATCCCGTTGATTAAAGTCGGTTATGATCAGCAGATGTCGGACTTCGGGCAGGTAAAAACACAGCTCGAAACATTCAACGAGATTGTACAGCTCAATCGGATGTAAGGGGGTAGCAGTATGAGTGAAAATGTATGGGAAAATGATGATTTTATTTTTAAAGGCGCCGAATTAAAGGGCATGACGCAGAAGGGAAAGGATAAGGTAAAAACACAAGGGCTTACCGATCTGACCATTCCGGCGACAGCTCCGGACGGGACTCCTATTACGCGGATCGGCGACAATGCATTTTACCGCAGGGGCTTAACCTCCGTTGTTATCCCCGACACGGTAGAGAGCATCGGCTATGATGCATTCGGTGTGTGTAAATTGACTTCGGTTAAACTGCCGAGCGCATTGAAGGACATCGAAGGCTTTGCTTTTTACCGGAATGGTCTTAAAGAAGTTACCTTCGGCGGTAAGGAAACAAAGATTGAGCCGAGTGCATTTGCATTGAATGCGTTGACGGAACTCAACTTGCCCGAAACCCTCGAGCTGATTGATACTTCGTCTTTCTACAAGAATGAGCTGACGGCAGTCAAGATTCCTGCATCGGTGAAGAAAATCAATATGTACGCTTTTTTGAAGAACAACATCAAAGAAGTGGAAATCCCCAAATCGGTGGAATTTTTACATGCTAATGCATTTGAACCGACTACCGAAGTAAAAAAATAAAAGCTCTTCTATAG
>CAUPUT010000210.1:0-3602 GCA_963514615.1 uncultured Treponema sp. | reverse complement strand
ACCGACCGCGCAGGATAGCCTTCCGCAAAAGCCTTCCGTGACCAATAGTCCGGTTCCCGATACTGATTTCCCATCTGTTCCTTTTTTTACCCAAAAAAGTGCAAAGGTATCGAAAGAGTAAATCAATATCGCAGAATAATGGAGGTTGGGCGACCATTTGAGCCGCAAAGCGGCGAAACTCTGGTTGAACAGCCTTCATTATTCTGCGGGCTATATTTAGAAACTATTCGATGCCTTTGCACTTTGCTAGAGTAGTTCTCTATCAATAAAATATGAGATATAATAGTAGTATGAATGATGAATTTAAGCAACGGCTTGAAAAGATTGAAAGCGCACTGCGCAGTGCATTTTTACCCGATGTACCGGAGTCCGCTGCAGAACAAAATCCTATTGCACTTTTATCCGCTCCGTGTGCCTCATTGGTGTCCGGCGGCGGAAAACGCTGGAGACCGCTGCTCGCGGTTCTTGCCTATCAGCTTGCCGGGGGCAACGGTGATGACATTTACACGCTTGCGCCGCTTATCGAAGGAATCCATACGGCAAGCCTTATTCATGATGATATAGAAGACAATTCCGAACTGCGCCGCGGAAAGCCTGCCGCTCACGTGGCCTACGGGCTCGATTCGGCGCTCAATTCGGGTAGCTGGCTTTACTTTCGGGCATTGCAATCGATTGAAGGCTATCATGCCCCTGCCGACATAAAACTTGATTTATATACTGCGGCGCTGACGCATATCCGTGCCTTGCATGAAGGGCAGGCGCTCGATATCCACTGGCATCGGACGGCGGATTTTTTCCCTTCGCGGCAGGATTATGAGCGGATGATCCGCTTAAAGACCGGAGCGCTCGCCGCGCTTGCCGCCTATACCGGTATGCGTGCTGCCGGAAAAGAACATGAAGAAAGCAAATCTTTTGCTGCGCTGTTTGCAGAAGTCGGCGTTGGCTTTCAAATACTCGATGATGTAAAAAATATCAGCACGGGAAATGCCGGGAAAAAACGGGGCGACGATATTGTGGAAGGGAAAAAGAGTATGCCCGCAATACTGCATATCGAAAAACATCCCGAAGATGCGGCCTCTCTTACCGCTTATTTTGAACAGGCGCAGCGAGAAGGTATCGATTCTCCTGCGGTAGAAAAAGCGATAGCATTGCTGAGCTCAAGCGGTTCGATTACCGATGCGGAAGCGCAGGGGAGGGGGGCTATCGATTCGGTGTTGGAGCAGCTTGACGAACGATACGGCCGTGTTGCAAAAGAGCTGTTCGGAGCGCTTTTTGCTCTTATGCAAGTTTAAGTCTTGCGCAAAAGGGTTGTTTTTTTTATACGGGCTGTATATACTAATCCAATGCTTTTTTATTTATCGGGACTGCTTTCTTCAGTTTTCGGCCCTATGCGGCTTTTACAGTCATATCTCGTACTTATTTCTATTGCGTTTTACGTAGGTTTTTTCTTAACGGTCTTTATTTTACCCCGTTTTTATGTCCGGTTGCCGAAAGACAGGGGAAAGGAATTCGGAATTGCCCCTGAAGCGGCAAAGGGGAAACCTACCGGCGGCGGTGTGGTATTTATTACGATTTTTGTCATCATGATTTTTCTGCTGATCATCCCTTCGGCTACTCAAATTGCCGTGCTGGTTTTAACATGGCTTGTGATGCTCACCGGATACCTTGACGACCGATCGGTTAATCCGTGGGGAGAATACCGGAAAGGTGCATTGGATTTGGTTCTCTCATTAATTACAACGGGTGTGCTCTTTCATTGCTACTTTAACAATTCCATCTTCTACTGGATTCCGTTTATGAGCCAGAGTATTGCCGTGCATCCCGTTGTGTTCTTTATCGTTTCCGTTTTAATTTTGTGGTTTTCCATCAATACGACGAATTGTACCGACGGCGTAGACGGCCTTTCCGGCACACTTATTTTAATGGCGCTTATTTCACTCGGTATGGTTTTTTATTTTATTATCGGTAACGTAAAAGTTTCGGAATATTTGCTTATTCCGCACTTGGTTGACGGCGCCCAGTGGGCATTGATATGCTTTAGTCTTTCCGGCGTGCTAATGGGCTACCTGTGGCATAACGCATATCCGAGTAAGGTGATGATGGGCGATGCCGGTTCCCGTGCGCTCGGCTTTTTTATTGGTGTGTTGGTGATTATTTCGGGTAATCCTTTCTTGCTGTTAATGACCAGCGGGATGATTCTACTCAACGGCGGTGCCGGTCTTGTGAAACTGGCCTTGTTGCGCTTTTTCCATATCAGTATTTTTAGAAATATCCGTTTCCCACTCCATGACCACATGCGGAAAAATCTTCAGTGGTCATCGACACAGGTATTGATAAAGTTCTTGATTTTACAGTTGCTCATTACACTTGCCGTATTTGCGGTTTTATTTAAAATCCGCTAACCCTTTTGTCTAACCCTGATAGCGATAGCGCTATGTGTGATAAGTATGATGCATGCAACAATACCGGTGCGATTGCGCAGGACGATCCGTTGTTTATCCGCAGCCAAGCGCTTATCGGGGCGGAAGGTGTTGAGTTGCTCCGTAAGTTGCGGGTTGCGGTATTCGGTATCGGCGGGGTAGGGGGCTATACTGTCGAAATCCTTGCCCGTGCAGGCGTCGGAACACTGTACTTAATTGACGGTGATACGATTGGTGTTTCAAACATTAATCGGCAGCTCTATGCGCTCCATTCCACCATCGGACAGTATAAAACCGCCGCCGCCGCCGCACGAATCGCCGATATAAACCCTGCGTGTACGGTGCATCAGGTTGTTCAGCATATTCTTCCCGATGCGGACGGCTCTCTTGCTTCTTTACCTTTTTTATCAAACATCGATTGCATTGTTGACGCGGTGGATACTATTGCGCTTAAAGTTGCATTGGCGGCGGCGGCGGAAACTCGCGGTATTCCAATCACGGCGGCAATGGGCTGCGGGAATAAGCTCCGTGCGGATTTGTTTCAATTTGCCGACATTTACGATACTGCCGTTTGCCCTTTGTGTAACACCATGCGCGGACTGCTAAAAAAACAGGGCGTAAAAAAGCTGCGGGTATTGTATTCCAAGGAAGTTCCTGTTGTCCGCAGCCGCCCGCCAAGCTCGGTTTCATGGGTGCCTGCGGCAGCCGGTATTTTGCTTGCAGGCGATTTACTCAATCAGGTACTCCGACACTAAGCGTGGCATGCGGTGCGGAATATATTGGCACCTTACTTTTCCAGCACGGTGATTTCAACACGCCTATTTCGTGCCATATTTGCTTCCGTCGTATTAGGTGCGATCGGTTTTTCCGCGCCGAACCCGCGCGTAAAGATATGGTGTTGTTCTCTCACGCCGAGTTCTATCAGATAATTCGCAACCGCCGCCGCCCGCTGCTCGGATAACACTTGCCGGTCTTCGGCTTTGCCTGCCAGCGCGGTATGCCCCGAAATCAGCAGTTCATAGTCGGGATAGTTGCTTAACAGTTTCCCGATTTTTTCGATCTTTTCTTTTTCGGCCGGAAGGAGATGCGCAGAATCGGCTTCAAATTGAATATTTTCAAGACTGATGGTAATTCCTTCATCGGTTTTTTCTACGGTCGTATTCGAAATACCCATATCGCGGA
>CAUPUT010000209.1:0-3604 GCA_963514615.1 uncultured Treponema sp. | reverse complement strand
AAGGCGGACTATTATTGGTGTATGATACCGCTTTTGCCGCAGAGAAAGATAAGGCGCGATATGCGGCGCGGTGGTTAAAGGGAAATCTCAGACGAAAAAATCAACAACTCCGACACAGAGCACTGAGGGATGAAAACTTCCGCATAAATAAAGCTCTGTTAAAAGAGATACTGATCTCCGCTTTAAATTCCGTCAGTCTAAAAGCGATAACAAAAGGCACCAACGGCTTATATCCTTTTATTGTATTTAGGAAGGTATGCAGTGACAAATAAAAATATTGTGATTGAACGATACATAGCATTGATAGAGAAAATTGCAAACGGAAAAAATAACACGCTTTCTTTTGCAGGGAAGGATATGACGTTTTACCGCGGTGAAATTCATATCATAAAAAAGATAGGAGATAATCCGGGAATATTCAGCTCGGAAATTGCCCGCGATATGGGGATTACCCGTGCGGTTATTCACAAAACTTTGCTGAAACTTAAAGAACGCGGATTTGTAGAAAAAGAGGAGGATACGGAAGATAAAAAACGAAAGAAATTATTTTTAACAAAGAAAGGGAAAGCGGCATATACCGCACATGAGAAGTACCATCAAACGTATGATAAATCTTTTTTCGATTTTATCGATTCGCTGAATGAGCAAGAATGCTCTCTTATCAATCTCTTTTTAGAAAAAGCTAATGAGATGATAGCAAATCATTTTTAAAACTTGTAAAAGTTTTTAATATTATTGTGAACGAGTATTTTTATGGAGGAAAATATGAATAAGAAAATTGTATATGCGGTTTTTATTTCCGCATTAGGTCTCAGTCTTTTTGCTGCAGGGAAAAAAGAATCGCATGGTGCAGAAACATCCGAACGGGAGCAACAGCATACCCGTATCGTTAATTTATCACCGCCGGTTTATTCGATGCTGCTTACTTTTCCGCAGCTTGCGGATTCCGTTGTCGGTGTAAATCCGCGGACATTTTCAACATCAAATCCGCAGGTGCTGCATATTGTAAATCCCAGTGCGAAAAACATCGATACCTCGTTTGTCAATAACGATTTTACAATCAATGTCGAAAGTTTGGCATCGTTACATCCTTCACTGATTATCTATTACGGGGATTTTGAAAAAAAGAATTTGGCGAATATCGATGCACCGATGTTGAATATGCACCTGAAAGATATGAATCCCCAAACGCTAACGGAAAAATGGGAAGCGCTGCTTGCAGATACTTTCCGCATAAAAAATCCCGAACGGTTTAAAAAGCAGTGGCAGGAAACAAATACACTCACTGAAAAAATTTTGCATACAGGTGAACATAAAAAATTAAAAGCACTTTTTATTTTCAGCTATCTTGGCGGGAAGATTACCGTAAGCGGAAAAAACAGTTATGGAGATGCATTTTTAAAGATGGCAGGTTTTGAAAATAGCGCGGCAGTAGAAGGCTTTGCTGATGGAGCAGGACAGGCAGCCGTTTCTATGGAACAGATTCATGCGTGGAATCCCGATGTGATTTTTATCAATAACATGCGAGTCGGGAAAAATGTAATCGCTGCTGCGCATATTTTACAAAACAAAGTAGACGGCTCCAACTGGTCGTTTATTACTGCGGTAAAAGAAAAAAATGTATTCGATATTCCGCAAGGCACATACAGCTGGGGAATGCCGTGTGCCGATTCTCCTTTGGTGCCGCTTTGGATGCTGCTGAAAGTATATCCCGATAGGTATACCGAGACTGAATTTAAGGCAAGAATAAAACACTATTACAAAGAAATGTATGCTGCCGATTTACCGGATACTGTTATCAGCGATATGCTTAAACCGATAGCGATACATTAAATGCACAGGTACGGTCATACCTCATATCGCAAAATACTTATTGCCGGTATAGTGCTTTTGACGGCAGCAGCAATTGCCGCTTGTTTTATCGGACGGTTTCAGATTATGCCGTCCGATATTGCAAAGCTTTTTATACGGCAAGCAGTCTCCGACGGTGATGTAAAACGGCATATCCTCTTCGACATCCGTCTTCCGCGAGTGATACTATCGATTATGGTAGGCGCTGCACTTGCTCTGGCAGGTACGGCGATGCAGGGTATTTTGCAAAATCCGCTTGCGAGTCCCGATGTGTTAGGAACCGCTTCCGCTTCAGGATTTGGAGCTGCAGCAGGGATTCTGTTCTTCGGCAATAATCTTTTCGCAACACTTATACTCTCCTTTACTGCAGGACTAATCAGTATCTTTTTTGTGGGTGCATTATGTAGATTGAAAAAAGATTTTTCTATTTTATCTATTGTGTTAAGCGGTATCATTACTTCATCATTATTTGTTTCTCTGCTTTCCATTCTAAAATTTGCAGCAGATCCGAACGATACCCTGCCTGCAATTACATTTTGGTTGATGGGCAGTTTTGCATCCTCCGGCTCGGTGCAAATTACTTTTATTCTGCTTCCGTTCTTGCTTGGAACGGGACTGTTATACCTATTTCGCTGGAAGTTAAATATTTTATCGCTCGGAGATGATGAAGCAAAAATCGCCGGTGTACATCCAAAGCTCGTTAAAAGTATTGTACTTGGTGCAGCGACTGTACTGATCGCTTCTGCCGTTACGGTAAGCGGTATGATCGGCTGGGTAGGGCTGGTAATTCCTCATGCAACTCGAAAAATTATCGGTTCGAATCACGGATATGTACTGCCGCTTTCAAGCGTATTCGGCGCTTTGTTTATGCTGCTTTCCGACACCTTTGCTCGAACAATCGGCTTTTCGGAAATTCCCATCGGCATTATCACCTCACTAACCGGCGCGCCGCTTTTTGCTTTGCTTTTTTTATTTAAGGATTCCTCTGTACATGAATAACATAGTCGAAGTGAAGTGCGCCTCTTTTGCATACCCCCGTACAAAACCGATTTTACATAATATGTCGTTTACCGTGAGCGAAGGTGAAATCCTTGCCGTTATGGGATGTAATGGAATAGGAAAAACAACATTGTTAAAGTGCATTGCAGGTATATTCGAATGGACGGCAGGATCTTCTTTCATTATGAATCGTCCGTCAAAAGAAGCGCACCGATTTTTAGCATACGTACCGCAGGCAAAAAGTCCTTCGTTTGCTTACACCGTTTTTGATTTTGTTTCATTTGGTAGGTGCGGTGTAAACCGATACTTTGCAGCCCCTTCAAAAAAAGATTATGAAATGAGCGAAAATATTCTTGCAGATTTGCATATCGGTCATTTAAAGAATAAAAACTGCAACCGGTTAAGCGGCGGAGAAATGCAAATGGTGTATATCGCAAAGGCATTAGTTTCTCAGCCTCGTCTGCTTATTCTCGATGAACCGGAATCAAACTTGGATTTTTATAATCAGGCGCAACTTTTGAAGATACTACAAACACTCGCAAAAGCGCACCATACCGCTATCATCATTAATTCGCATTATATCCAAAATATTATCCGCATTGCAGATAAGGGCTTATTGCTTGCCGACCAAACCTATCTTTTCGGCAATATCCGCGATATCATTACACAAGAAAACATACAATCTTTTTTCAACGCGAATGTGGAAATTGTGCAGGTGAATACGTCAACTGCACTGCTGCTGAAAATATAGCGG
>CAUPUT010000208.1:0-3605 GCA_963514615.1 uncultured Treponema sp. | reverse complement strand
TAATTTCCTTACAGAAAAAGCCGATAGGCTTTCAGTTTTTAGACAGCCCCATCGCAAATTACATCTAAGGAAAACCTCTAAAAACGGAGGTTTTTAGAGGTTCACAATGCTATGAATATCCTTGAAAAATTTTATAGTGATGCGCGACGGCGAACGGAAAAATTACCTAAGCCTGCATTCCGGCAGGAGTTGTGTGAATTTTTCGTCCAAACAATCCGCAGTTACGATAAAAATATGCTCCCGTTAGCGGAGGATACCGCTGAATATTGGCTCAGGACACATCTCCAAGACACAAAAGAAGAAGCGGTTACTTGGTTTTATACCGTCTTTTCGCTTTTTGACGGCAGCTTCGGCAACGATATAAATTTTTCCGATGAAGACTGGAAAGAATTGCATACCATTATTTCGACGGCAGCGGAATCACTCGACATGCACACTGTAAGCGCCATTATGGGCATTATGGTTGAGCGGCATAAACTCTTCGGTGATTTCTAAAAACGAAAGAGTTTTCGAAGATACCATCAAATAGGAATAGTGCTATGATACGGGATTTTTGCTGTACAGAATATGAACACTGTATCACCTGTCCCAAACGCTGCGGAATAAATAGGAACGCCGGAGAGCGAGGCTTTTGCGGAGAAACGGCAGAGCTGCGCATCGCATGGGCAGGCTTACACTTCGGAGAAGAGCCGCCGATAAGCGGTGCGGGCGGTTCGGGAACAATATTCCTTACCGGCTGTAATCTCCGCTGCGTTTTTTGCCAGAACTTTCAAATTTCCCAAGAAGGTATGGGGCGCGCCGTAACGGAGCAGGAATTTATTGAAATATGTCTGACCCTGCAGAAAGCAGGGGCGGAAAACGTCAACATCGTTACGGGCAGCCATGCGATCCCTGCTTTGGGTGCAGGACTCCGAGCCGCAAAGCAGCACGGTTTAACAATCCCTATCGTATGGAACTCTTCTGCGTATGAAACGGTCGAAGCGCTCGAATCGATTGCGGATATTGTCGACGGCTGGCTGCCGGACATGAAAACGCTCAATACCGAAACCTCCCGCCGCGTTTTTGCAGTTCCGGATTATCCCGAACAAGCGTGCGCCGCAATCGAGGCAATGGCACGGCTTTCGCCCCTCAACCTTACCCTGCCCGATGAGCGGTATCCGTTCGGTAAAATGCTGTCAGGTGTTATTGTGCGACATCTCGCGCTGCCGGGAAAACTAGAGGATTCACACGCAGTACTTGGTTGGTTCGCACAAAAATTAAAAGGAAAAGCGTTGCTTTCACTAATGACTCAGTACACCCCCATTACAGCGAATCCGAAAGCGCGACGCATCGACGCTTTTTCCAACCGCCTACTCGACGAATCCGAAGACCTCAAACTGCGTACCCTTCTTGAAGACTTAAACATCGACGACGGTTTTTATCAGGAATTGGTAAGCGACTTGGATTGGCTCCCCGACTTTAACCGTGTGCAAACCTTTTCTTCCACACTGTCAAAACCTCTCTGGCATTGGAAAACGGGCGCCTCTTGAAAGACCTGCGTTTAACCGTATACAATAGGGCATCTCTAAACAATCGGATTGGATAATGACGGAAGAAAAACCGGAAGCATCGGCGGCATTTTCGCGGACGCGAGCAGATCACGCAATAGAAATACTGGAAGATTATACGGAGGCTATCGCCCAAATCACTAAAGAAAACGGGAAATGTCGCGTTATGGATCTTGCACGATATTTCGGTGTAAGCCATGTGTCCGTCATTCAGGTGCTGCAACGCCTCAAAACCAATCATTTTATTGAAAGCGGAAACCATAAACCGATATACCTCACCGAAACAGGCCGTACATTAGCACGCGAGTGTGCCGCCCGGCATGAAGTCGTGCTTCAATTTTTACTGAAACTCGGCGTAAGCGAAAAAAACGCCCTACTCGATTCAGAAGGGTTGGAACACCATATCAGCACCGAGACACTGGAATGTATGAAGAAGTTTATAGAAAACATCTAAAAACCGAGATGCTATCGGTAGCATTCAAATTATAGTGGGAACGGGGATGTCCCAAAAGTTGGTTACTTTCGGAACATCCCCGACGAGTTTAAAATTAAGTCTTTACACAGCAACGACTTAATTTTAAACATCGTTATCAGCTTCGCTGATGAGGCATCTCTAAAAGCTAACCGAGTTTTTAGAGATGCCCAGTGATAGTCTTGACAAATAACCGTAGTATGCACTACATTTTGTAGCATAAAATACGTAGGCTTTACTACATATTTTTTAAGCATTTTATGTAGTATATACTACTAAAAATAGAAATTTTCTTCCGGAACAATCTTTCCAAAGGGGGTCTGTATGAAAAATCGTACACAATGGACAATAATTATACTCACAATGATAGTGAGTGTTATCGGCAATGCCGGTATTACCGGTTGCACAAAAAAAGACGCGGCTGCGACCACACGTAGAGCGGATGCTGCACGCCCGAAACGGGTAGTAACAACCTTCACTATTTTGCAGGATATGGCGCAGAATATTGCAGGCGATAAGCTTTTGGTAGAATCGATTACCAAGCCGGGAGCGGAAATTCACGAGTATGAGCCGACTCCCCTCGATATTGTAAAGGCGCAGTCTGCAGATTTGGTACTGCGCAATGGTTTGGGCCTTGAGCGCTGGTTTGAAAAATTCATGGGCAATGTAAAAGATGTACCAAGCGCTACGCTCAGCGATGGGATTGAGCCGATGGGTATCGGGGAAGGACCGTACAACGGGATGCCTAACCCGCATTCGTGGATGTCGCCGAAAAATGCGCTCATCTATGTGGAAAATATCAGAAAAGCCTTTGTGAGTTTAGACCCTGCGAATGCGGAAACCTATAATGCTAATGCAGCTGCGTACAGTGAAAGCATCAAAAAGATCGACACCTTCCTCACTGAAAAGCTTTCCGAAATCCCCGAATCGCAGCGCTGGCTGGTAACCTGCGAAGGGGCTTTTTCGTATCTTATCCGCGACTGCAATATGAAAGAATTGTACCTGTGGCCGGTTAATGCCGACGAGGAAGGCAGCCCACAGCAAATTCAAAAGGTGGTAGATACCATCCGGCTGCATCATATTCCCGTTGCCTTTTCCGAAAGTACCATCAGCAATAAACCTCAGCTGCAAGTCTGTAAGGAGACAGGTGCCTATTACGGCGGAGTTTTATATGTCGACTCTTTGACGTATGAAGACGGAGATGCCCCGACCTACTTGAAAATGCTGGAATACAATGCGAATGCAATCGTGAAGGGATTCCAGGATAGTCTTTCACGGTAAGCCGCAAAGATTTGGATAAGCGGTGATGGCGGATGTACGGAAATATGTCCGCCGCGGCATCAGGCTAACCAACACCCCCATCGCTGCATGTGAGATACCCCTCCGCATGAATAAATAATAAGAAAGGATTATGGACGGTAAGTCGTATGGAGTTTAGGCTATGGAGAAAACAATAGAATATCCCGTTGAACTTACAGTAAAGGATGTCAGTGTTGCGTACAATAATGGACATGTAGCCTTGCACAATGCTTCGTTTTCCCTGCAAAAGGGGACGATTACCGCATTGGTCGGGGTAAACGGCAGCG
>CAUPUT010000207.1:0-3621 GCA_963514615.1 uncultured Treponema sp. | reverse complement strand
CAAGGCTTATTTGAAATGGCTGACCTTCCCTATGTCGGCGGCGGCGTGCTTGCGAGCAGCGCAGCGATGGACAAAGAAAAGACAAAGATAATCTGGCAGCATGAGCAGTTGCCCATTGTGCCGTTTTTATGTGTAAGAAAATTTCAATGGGATACCCCGAAAGAACGCGAAAGTTTTATCACTCAGGCAGAAAAAGAATTGGAATACCCGCTGTTTGTCAAACCGTGTCGGGTAGGCAGTTCCGTCGGCGCCGGTAAAGCGACCGATCGTACCGAATTGATGCAAAAGATGCAAGAGGCGTTCCTTTGGGACAGCAAGGTATTGATCGAAGCGTGTATTGCCGCACGCGAAATCGAATGTTCCGTAACCGGTAACGATGAATGCGTAGTCTACACACCGGGAGAAATTATTCCTTCGCATGAATTTTACGATTATGATGCAAAGTATACCGATCCCAACGGAGCGCAGCTGAAAATTCCCGCCGATATCGACGACGAACAGCGTCGAGAAATCCGCAGTATTGCAGGAAAGGCCTACCGAGCACTGGATTTAAGCGGCTTATCACGGGTTGACTTCTTTATAGATAAAAAAACAAAGAAAATCTATCTGAATGAGGTAAACACCATTCCGGGCTTTACGTCTATTTCGATGTTTCCAAAAATGTGCGAAGCGTCGGGGATGCCGTACAGGGAACTCATCATGCATTTATTCGAACTTGCAATAGAGCGATTCAATGCTTCACGGCAAATTAGAACGGATTGGAAGTAAAGTTTCCGCTTATTGTAGGTTATCAATTCAGCGATTTGAATAACCTCCGGGATATATCGATGGAAAAACAGTATGCAGGTATCTGTGGAATCACTCAAGAAGAACTGCAAACGAACTTCCAACCGGACATACAAGTGCTTGCCGATGAGCAAAACGTAACGTATTTTGAGGCATTGACGGCCCTAAAGCAGTGGTATGACGGGTACCTATTTCATCAAGCAGGGGAAGAAATGTACAATCCCTATAGCCTGCTCAGTGCTTTTGCCAAAAAAGAGATTAAAAGTTACTGGTTCAGCACGGGAACACCGACTTTTTTAGTCAACTTCTTAAAAGAAGCGCATTACTTTATTCCCGATTTGGACGGAAAAGTAGAGTTGAATGAAACTGGATTGGAAACCTATCGTGCAGTGGCACAAGATGCGGTGCCGATTCTGTTTCAAGCGGGTTATTTAACTATTAAAGAGTATATAAAAGATTTGAGGCTGTATCGGCTGGGGTTTCCGAATGATGAGGTTCGGTACGGTTTCTGGGAGAATCTGCTGCCTGCATACTCCGGTTTAACATTTAGTCAAACAGGGGTATGGATAGGACGATTTGTACAAGACATCCGCAAGGGTGATGTGAATAGCTTTATGGAACGGATGCAATCGATTATTTCCGGTATTCCGTATGATAATTTGATGGCAGAGAATTAATCGGAGCTTACCGACAGAGACCCGATGCCGTTTCAGCAAGCTGTTCGCCCGTTAAGCCGACTGATTCAAGGATATCCTGCCTGGCTCCCTGCATAAAGGTTGTGTCGGGAAAGGCGCATACTGCTGTTTTCATACCGGTACGCTGTTTTTGAACTAATCCTTCCAGATAATGCCCTACTCCGCCGATATAAGCGCCGTCTTCGATAAAAAGAATGGAATGATATTTCCGTGTTTTTTCCAAGAAAAAAGCTTCGTCGATAGGTTTTAAAAAGCGGAGATTGTATATATCGGCGGAGATTCCTTTTTGTCCAAGCAACTCCAATGCTTTAGCCGTTTCGGGGTACATACCGCCGGTACATACCAGCAGTACATCGCTGTTTTCTGCAGTTACGGTAAACACGCCGCGGCCGGTTTCCAACGGCAGCGAAAATGCGGGACATTCAGATGCGCATGTATTCTTAGGATACCGTATTGCAACCGGTGCATTGAGCTGCAATGCCCATTGGAACATCGCCCGCATTTCCGCTGCCGAAGCGGGAGCGAGCACCGTCATATTCGGAATACTGCGCAAAAAGCAGATATCATAAAATCCCTGATGTGTTTCGCCGTCATAAGGAACCGCTCCTGCACGGTCTATCGCAAAGATAACCGATAGTTTTTGCAGTGCTACGTCGTGAATAATTTGGTCAATTGCACGCTGCAAAAACGTACTGTAGATAGCTGCGATAGGCCGTAAACCGGCAGCAGCAAGCCCGGCAGCAAAGGTTACTGCATGCTGTTCGGCAATACCGACATCAAAAAAACGATTGGGAAATTGCTGCTGGAACCGTTGCAGTCCCGTACCCTGTGCCATCGCAGCGGTGATTGCGACAATATCGTCCCGATTTGCTGCTTCATCGATGATAATATGAGAAAACGCTTCGGTAAAAGAGTTAGTATGTGCTTTCTCAATCTTTCCGTCGGCAATATTGAATGGGCCAATACCGTGAAAAGCTGCAGGATTATCTTCTGCAAGCGGATATCCCTTTCCTTTCTTCGTTTCAACATGAATAAGCACCGGTGCATCAATATTTCTGACATTTCGGAACACCTTTTCAAGTTCTTTTTCATTATGACCGTTCAGGGGGCCGACGTATTCGAAACCGATATCGGTAAAAAGGTTATTTCTGTAAAAAATCACCTTAGCGCCGCGCTTTAAACGGTGAATCAAAAAATTGATTCTCCTACCTAAAAACGGAATTTTACCGACAGCAGTATCAAAAATATACTTAAACTGCTGATATCCCTTCCGCACGGTTAATCGACTGAGATACTCCGAAATTGCACGTATATTGGAAGAGATGGACATTTTATTATCGTTGAGGATAACTACAAGGTTTTTTGTTTGCGGGGTAACGTTTAGAAGGGCTTCAAAAGCCATACCCCCGCTCAAGGCTCCGTCTCCGATAACGGCAATAACCTTTCCGTCTTGGTGTTGCAGTTGCCGCCCTGCAAGGATTCCTTCAGCGGCCGAAATTGAGGTGGAAGCATGTCCCGTATTGAATGCATCGTGAGGGCTTTCTTCTCGTTTGGGAAAGCCTGCAAGTCCATCCTTTAAACGGAGTGTTGAGAAATTATGATACCTTCCGGTCAAAAGTTTATGGGGATAAGATTGATGCCCTACATCCCAGATAATCGCGTCTTTCGGACTCGAAAACACCCGATGCAGTGCAATGGTTAGCTCGATAACACCGAGATTACTGGCGAGATGCCCCCCGTTTGCACCTACCGTTTCCAAAATAATACTGCGCATTTCATGCGCTAATATACGAAGCTCCGCTCTCGAGAAAGATTGCAGGTCTTTCGGCTCCCGTATTGATAAGAGTACGTTTTTATTCATGTATATGTTCAGTGAACTGTCGGATATATAAAAAAAGGGCTGTGAAGATACTCAACAAAGCCCTTTCTCATCGTCGATAAAAGCGATAGAACAATACGCTTATAACAATCTTATAAACAATCAATAAGTACCGCATTCTTTATATATACAACATACACCGATATAATAAAGAAAGGTATAAGATTATTGAAAATCTCTAAAATGTCTAACAATATTTTTAGAGATTACTTGTTCTTATGTCTATTCTTTCGAAGCTTCTTCTTTCGTTTATGCGTTGCT
>CAUPUT010000206.1:0-3631 GCA_963514615.1 uncultured Treponema sp. | reverse complement strand
AAACTTTATTCACTTCGTTGTATACGAAATCTTCCATAAGGTTATGTATTGTCATACAAACACTCCTATTTAACAGTGTAACGTATCGTCTCGGATTTTGCAAGCGGCCGCATACAATGGAACAAACGCCTTTTTATAATTGCCGCAAATTTATTCCTATTACCAACCCGATGGCAATCATCGCTGTCCACAAGGAAGAACCGCCATACGATAGGAATAAAAGCGGAATACCGGTAATCGGCATAAACCCCATCACCATCCCGATATTGACGACAAAATGAAAAAAGAGCATCGCGACAACACCGGAGACAATGAGTTTACCGAATAAATCACTTGTCTTTTGAATGATAAAAAATATCCGTAAAAAAATGATTGCATAAAGTCCAAATACCAAAAGGCCGCCGATAAAGCCCCACTCTTCCGCCAGAATACTAAAAATAAAGTCGGTGCTTTGTTCCGGTAAAAAGCTGTAATGGCTTTGTGTTCCTTTTAGAAAACCTAAGCCCGTTTTCCCGCCTGAACCGATTGCCGTCATTGATTGGATGATGTTCCACCCTGCATTAAGCGGATCGATATTCGGATCCAAAAAGATAATCAACCGTTTCATCTGGTAATCCTGTAATTTTCTACTCCCGACCAATGCACCGGCGAAGGAAACGGCAACGATTCCCAAAACATAGCCGATCCAATAATAATATTTCCGCTTTAATAGGACATATCCGAGCACCGCAATAACAGCTGCTCCGGTTAAAGAAAAAATGACCAAAAGTGCAAAGTTTTTATTTCCAAACACTTTTACCGCAAGAGATGCCCGACGCAAAATACTCGTTTCCCAGAGCGGTAACAGTGTAAAAATGAGCGTACACGCAGCTATTCCCAATAATCCGAACACATACCGAAGCGGGAGACCCGCTATAAAGCACATAATTAAAAAAATCGGTAGATAGACGGAGGCGGTTCCAAGATCGGGCTGCAATAAAATAAGGAACATCGGAATAGCCATAATAACAGCAGCTTTGATAAATCGGCGCAGTTCATTCTCATTCTGAGACCTTGCCAAGTACCATGCAAGATATAAAATATAGATAATCTTTGTAAATTCCGAAACTTGTATACCGAAACTTCCTATACCGATCCAGCTGGTAGCCCCTTTTACATTTTTACCGAATATCCGAGTATAAACGAGCAACAGCATCGTAAAAATAAAGATAAGTAATATACGCTCGCCTATTTTATTGTAATCATAGAGACTTACCGCAAATAACAGGACAACCCCGGAAATAACCCAAATAAGCTGTTTGATATATTCGGAAGAAACCGATACCCCATCGGAATTTACTCCTGAAGAATAAATAAAGAGAATGCCGATAACCGATAAAGCGATTACGGCTAAAAAAAGTAAATAATCAAAGTTGGTAATATTCCGAATGTTCATTCCTGCCGTGTCCTTACCGTCGGTAAAAAGCGTCTGCCGCCGAGTGCCTCAACCGCTTCTTCATACGTTTGATCCGCGAAGATACCTTGAAAGATAATATTTGCGGCATAAGGCGCCCACCACTCCCATTGATTCTGCGCTTCAACCAGTACAACTACTATAACGGCATCTTCTGCCGGAGTATTGTAAGGTCCGTAGGCAGCCATCCATGAATGCCATCTATCCGAAAGCCCTACTTCTGCCGTACCGGTTTTTCCGGCAAGCTGCACGATTTTATTATGCATGGGATACTGTGCAGTTCCGTCTGTGATTGTGTATCGCATATCAGCGCGAACCTGTGCAAACACCTCCGGCGGAATATCGCTCTGCCGTAATATCTCGGGCTTTTGTTCATATATGAGCTCATTGGTACCGGGAGTGCGTACTTCTTTTAACAAATGCGGTTTATAAATTACTCCGCCGTTGACAACCATTGCGACCATATTTGCAACTTGTAACGGAGAAGCCAGCATAAATCCCTGGCCGATGGCCATATTCATCGTATCTCCGCCAAGCCATTTTTCATGGAATTGTCGTTCTTTCCAAACGGGATTGGGCACCTGACCGATCGCTTGCCCCGGCAGATCGAGTTCAGCAGATTTACCAAATCCGAAATCACGAACATAATCGACCATCTTATCGATACCGAGATTATCACGGCAAACCGTCCAATAGTAAATATCACAGGATTGTGCGAGCGCATTCCGCAAATCCAAATACCCATGCCCATAACGCTGATGGCAACGGAATAAGTGATTACCGTATTCTACTTTACCGGAACATTGTATTTTTTTTTCTGGTGGAAAAGCTTTCTCTGAAAGAATAGCGGTAGACATCGCGATTTTAAACGTCGAAGCAGGCGGATAACTTGCATTGACTGCACGATTGAGCAGAGGGTTACGGGGATCATGCAAAACTTGCGCATACATCTCATTGCCGTTATCGTTCAAAAAAAGGTTGGAATCAAAAGAGGGGTACGAAACAAGCGCAAGAACTTCTCCTGTTGCAGGCTTTAGTACAACGGCGGCTCCGATACGCTCCCCCAGTGCATCTTCCGCAAGCTTTTGAATTTTCCGATCAATCGTTAAAATAAGATTGTTCCCCATCTTAGGCGGAATAAGGGCAGTATTGTTTTCAATCAACCGCCCTCTTGCATCAACGGTACGGTATTCGCTGCCGTCCTCTCCGCGCAGCCACTCATCATAGTATTTTTCGATACCGGCCTTTCCGATTGAAGTATTTGCCGTGTACCCTTTATTATAGAAAGTTTTGAGCTCTTCTTTCGTTATATCGCCGACATAACCGAGGATATGAGAAAACGACCCCGTTTCAACATAGTTGCGCCTCGGTTTTGAATGCCATGAAACACCGGGAAGCTCATCGATATTCTCTGCCAACGTGGTAATAACTTCATAAGGAAGGTTTGAACGTATTTCAATACTCTGAAACGAAGTGCGCTTAACCGGCAATTTTTTTTCGATCTCTGCAACGGGAATGTGCAGAATATTTGCAAGACGGGCTATAACCGTTGAAAATGATTTTTTCGGAATTTTTCCCGGCGTTACCGACACGGCGAATGTATTGGTATTAAGCACCATCGGAATATTCGCATTACGGTCGAAAATTTCCCCACGCTGCGCCGGTATCCGTTCCGAACGCTGAGATATTGTTTGAGACTGTTTTCTAAATTGTGCGCCTTGAACAATCTGCATCGAAAACAATCTAAAAAGATATATTACTAAAATAGAGAAAACAAAGACGCTAAAAAATTTAAGCCGCCTATCAACTTGTTGAAAATCCTGTTCGTACATAGAGACTCACAGCTCCCTTATTGCAAAAGCATTAGGAAATAACCCCAACAGCATAAACAGCAGCGGCGCACAGAGTGCATTCTCTGCAACTTCAATCCAAAACGCGACTGCAAGCAAGTTATAAATCTGAATACTTTGTCCGAACAATACATGTAATAACAAAAGGATTCCGGCCTTAAACAACGTTGCGGAAAGGCCGAGTATGAGCGGAAAAAAGAAGCGACGCACATTATATTTCCCGTACAATATGCCATAAAGGAATCCGAGCACGGTAAACACAAATGAATGGAGCCCCATCGGCGCCAGCGAAAGAAAATCAAAAATGAGTCCCGAAAAAAACCCCGCC
>CAUPUT010000205.1:0-3651 GCA_963514615.1 uncultured Treponema sp. | reverse complement strand
TTATCCTTGCTGAGGTAGGCATTCGTAACGGTTTGTCCCCAATACACATCCCCCGAATCGGCGGTTTTAATACCGGCAATAATATCGAAGAAAGCCGATTTTGAGTTATGCTCCTGCCCGACAAAGGCGATTTTGTCCGTTCGGTTCACGGTCAAGCTGAAATCTTTGAGCAGCGTGATGCCGTTGCCTGAACCTTCTTCCTTAGAGGTATAGTTGAGCTTTTCTACGCGGACAACGTTATTCCCGATTTCTCTATCCGGTTTAAAGTGCACATACGGGAACTTCCGGGTGGTAACTTCCAGTTCTTCCAGGGCAAGTTTGTCGTACACTTTTTTGCGGCTGGTTGCCTGCCGACTTTTTGCCGCGTTAGAAGCGAAGCGCAGGATAAATTCGCGCAGGTCTTTCATCTTTTCTTCGCGTTTTTTCTGCTGGTCGCGTGCCTGCCGCTGCATAATCTGGCTCATCTGATACCAGAAGTCGTAGTTACCGCTGTACATACGGATTTTTCCAAAGTCGATATCGCAAATATGCGTACACACGGTGTTTAGAAAGTGTCGGTCGTGCGATACCACGATCACCGTATTCGGGAACTCTATTAAAAACTCCTCCAGCCAGCTGATGGATTCAAGGTCGAGACCGTTCGTCGGCTCGTCCAACAAGAGGATATCGGGATTGCCGAACAGCGCCTGTGCCAGCAGCACACGCACCTTCTGGCTTTCGTCAAGCTCGCTCATCATGCGCTCGTGGTTTGCCTCTTCCAAACCGAGTCCGGAGAGCATCTGTTCTACCTGATTTTCCGCCTCCCAGCCGCCCATGTCGGCAAACTCACCTTCAAGCTCCGAAGCGCGGATACCGTCCGCTTCGCTGAAATCTTCTTTTTCGTAAATGGTTTCCCGCTCTTTCATAATCTTATAGAGCTGCGGGTGCCCCATGTATACGGTGTCTTTGACGGAATACTCATCAAAAGCGAAGTGATCCTGCCTGAGTACCGCCATCCGCTCACCCGGCGTAATGCTGATTTCTCCGCTGTCGTGCTCCAACTCGCCTGAAAGCAACTTGAGAAAGGTTGACTTTCCCGCCCCGTTCGCTCCGATAATGCCGTAGCAGTTCCCGGGGGTAAATTTTAAATTGACATCTTTAAAAAGAGGTTTTTCCGAAAATTTTAAACTAACATCGCTTACTGTAATCATAAAGGGCAGTATAGCCTAAAAGGAAAAAAGAGTGAACGGGATGGATGAATAAACGCATCAGGTCGTTTTTTAACACCCCCACGGAAAAACTGAGACTATTCGACCAAACTGCCAAGGATGGCAGTGGTTCCATACAGCAGTGATGTTTTGTGCACGCACAAAACTCGCCTTCAACTGATGTACATGGACGTACAACAGTTGAAGATGGTTCAAATGGTCTCACAGTCTCAGTTTTTCCGCGGTTTTTATCTAGTCTACCTGATGCGTTTATCCATTTGTGGGAAAAATGTGCGAAATTTTAGATAAAATTTCGCACAGAAGGGCTGTTACGGATTATGGGTTTCTGCCAATACCCGTTGGTAGACCTCTTGACTTTTCGATAAGGTTGACTTAGCTTTAGAGGGCTTTATATAATAGGCATCTCTAAAAACTATATAATATATAAAATATACAAGAGGTTTTTATGAAAAAATTTTTGTGCACAGTACTACTGTTTGCGATGATCCATACGATATCTATTTTCGCACAAGCTCCGGTAGACTTATTCGATCCCTTTTATGAAGATTTGTCGATTTGGGAAGGATGCGGATTGATTAATGATGCGCCGAGTATTCGGCCGTATCCTCTACAAGAAATAGAGCGGCTTTTACAAATTGTCATAGAAAAAGGAGATGCCGATCAACGGCGGAAAGCTGCGGAATATCAAGCACGATTCTTTCAGCGAATTTTTCACTTCGGAGGGAAAGTTGAACTGAATTTTGCTTCACGGGGTTCACAAAAGCAATTAGTCATAAGCCCGCTTGCGAAACTGAATTACTCGATAACAAAACTGTTGACTATTTCAGCCTATATTAGTGTTAACGGATTGAATAAGTTGGATAATGAAAACTTGTTGCCGGCGTACTCCTATCCGCAGAAGGATATTGCGAATGATGACGTAAATATCGGTAAACTTAAAATACTTCCGGCTTTTAATACCTCTGCAACGTTTGGTACTTCCGAATATTATTTTACGGCAGGTATGGGACGCACTTCGTACGGGCCGTTCCATGACAGCGGTATTTTTATTTCCCGCGATGCATTCCATGCAGGGCAGTTTATTTTTACTGTTAATAAGAAAAAATGGGCATATAATCAAGTTCTTTTGTTACTTTCTGCAACAAATGACTATAAAGAGACGGAGTCTATTGGGCCGAATAAATTTTTATCGTCTCATTCTCTTGATATCCGGCCGTTGCCGTGGCTGTCATTTTCTATTATTGACAGTATGATTTACGGCGGACGGTTTGAACCGATGTACCTTATTCCTTTTTCGGCCTTTTTCCTCGGACAAAGCGTATATGACTTTCCCGATAATTCTTTGATTGGTGTAAGTGCAACGGTAAAGCCAATCAAAGGGTTACGTCTTGATGCCGCTTTTTATGCCGATGATTTAGGTTTTAATGAGATAGTTAGGTTTAAAGATGCGAAATGCCGTATGTCGGGTGAAACCGGACTTTCATATACAATGCCGTATAGTCACTGGTTTTCTTTTGTCGATTTAAATTATACGTTTGTATTTCCATATACCTATACACATCATGATCATCATGATCCTGCTGCACGTAATTATCAAAACTATACACATCGGGGGCGTAATCTCGGAAGTAATTTAGAGCCTAATTCCGATAGGATTCAATTACGGTTAAAATTCCGTCCGCTTTATGGACTCGATATTAACCTTTCCAATACGTTTATCCGCCATGCAAATGTCACGGAAAGTATCGATGATATCGTTATGCTGAAAGATTATCTTTCAAAGAAATATACGACGGACGGTTCTTCTTTTAATTACGCTGCCGTTACCGAACCTGAGGGGAAATATCAAAGTCAGTCAAAAAAACGGGCATTTCTCTATTCCAATCCCTTTATGAGGCAGCAGACTATCCAGTATGTTAATCAGCTTGCATTGGATGTAAGCTGCCACTTGCCGATTCTAAAGTCGGGCGGCTCTATGCTGTTTAAAATCGGTTACGTATTTGAAGCAAATATCAATCCGGGCGTAAGGCGCAATATCTATTCACCTGTTGATGAGATGAAAGGTTGGGATGAAAAAGATATTAAAGACATGACGGCAGAAGAAATTCGGAAAGTCAAAAATAAAGCTGACGAACAACTTGCAGAGTGGCGTGCCAAAGCTATCGGTCAGCAGTTCAACCACTATATTCGGTTAAGCGCCGAGATTGCGTATTAAAAAAACTTTATACAATCTTTTAAGGTTAACTTAAATCGCACTATCTGTGCGGTTTAAGTTAATAGTTTACCCGTACAACCTTATCGGTACGTTCTACAACCGTGCCGATAATTGCCGGTTTCCCGCAGACGGTATTTTCAAGAACAGCGCAAAGTTCTGTGTATAACTGCTGCGCGTCTTTTTGCGCTACCGCAATAACAAGACCGCCTGACGTCTGCGGGTCAAACA
>CAUPUT010000204.1:0-3690 GCA_963514615.1 uncultured Treponema sp. | reverse complement strand
CACTCCTGCCAAAACCTGTTCTATTTGGTGCGCATCGGCATTGCAGATAATACGGGCATTTTTTTGTGCTGCCCGTTTCCAAAACGCCGCTACGGGATATTGATAGTCCGCACCGTAATCCCGCCGCACCTTCGATTTAATCAGCCCGTAGCCGTTGATTTCAAGCGGCATACCCAAATCATTTGCCGCATCGATCAGTGCATCAATGCAAGCAAGACAGTCTGCGTCGATAGACCGGATGCTACTCAAGAACAAATCGGGATGAGCCAAAAATGCATAGAGCCCCGACTTCATCCCTTCAATCGTAAAATCGATATAGGTATGCAGCAGGCGTCTTTCGGTAACCGCCGCAATATATTCAAGTCCGCCGTGCAGCGGAAACCAGTGGGAACCAAACACCAAATAGTCGGCTCCGTAGCGGCCGATTAACTCATCCTTAAACCAGCTGCGGTGCTGCGGCGACCATTCACATTCAAACCCGAAGTACACGGGAAAATCGGCTTCCTTTTTTGCGTCTTCAACAAGGCGCTTATACAGCGGTATATCAGCCGCCGCCATCCGGCAATAGAGCCACATGTCGTCGTGAGGATAAGGACAATGATCGGAAAACCCAAGCGCAGAACAACCGTCGGATGCTGCCTGCCGTACATAATCAAGCGGAGTGCCCTCAGCGTGTTTGCACAGATATGTATGGGTATGAAAATTACTGAGCATAAAAAAAGTATAGCGGTAAGCACCTCAAATGTCAAACTTCCGCAGGGTAAACGTATCAGAGATAGCCTATATATTCCCCGCAGAATTATAGGCTGTCCGCCCAGAGTTTCGCCGCTATGCGGCTCAAATGGTCATCCAGCCTATAATTCTGCGGAACTTGATCTATTCATCTGATACGTTTACCCTGTGCGTCAGAGGTTTTCTTTAGCCCAAAGGCGAATGATCGGTTCGAGGCTGTCGATACGGAAACCTTGTGCGAATACCTCTGCTTGTTCTGCGCTGTTCTGCCATTGCTGATAGGGATTATCGTAATTGGTTTCTAAAAATTCATAAATGATATTTTCGGCATCGTTTTGCTCGGTACCGAAGAACGATAATTTTTGTACCATCGAATGCTGGAGAATTGTACGGATTGCCGAGCGGACTTCTTTAAAAAAGAGGTCGCGGTAAACACCGTAGCTTTTGCCGGTTACTTTCTTCACCGTTTCGGCGATAGATACCGGAAGCCCTTTAGGAGAATTGATGGGATATATTTGAACGGAAGGCGCTGCTTTTTCCGACATCGGTTGAGCCAATGCAAGTTTACTTGTTTCAGATTGGATTGATGCAATCGGTTTTATCGAAGGCGTTCCTGCTTCCGGTATTGAAGCCGTTACCGCTGCGGTAGTTGTTTGAGATATTTTTTTTACTGCGGTTATCACAGGTTCGGATGTAGAAACGGTATTCACCTGAACAATTTTTTCCGCTTTTTTTTGCTTACGTTTTGCAGAAGACACTTTCTCTGCTTTACTGTCTTTTTTAACCGATGCTTTCTCGGTTTGTTGTGGTAAATGTTTTGCTTGTTTCACTGTTTTTACAGTCGGCGCCGGCAACGCTTTTGTCTGTGCAGGCGAAAACTCCGGTTCCGGATTGAGCTTCAACTGTTTCCATGCACGCTGTAAATACAAATCTCCAGTGATGCTGTAGTAATACCCTTGAGCAACATTCGCGAGCACTGCATGTAGCAGCTCTTCATCTTTCCAATTACGGGTTCGGCCTATTTTTATCGCATGAAAAACCGCATAATGATTGGTACCGTATTTTCTGCTGTATAGAAGCAACATATTTTCAAAAGCACCGTCGGCATAATGATCCCAATATTTCATAATATAAGCGAGCACTTTATCTTCGACGCGAGTTATAGATGAAGAAATAATTATTGAGTCGATTTGCTGCTTAGTAAACACAATCTTTGAAAAATCAATAACGGAAGCTTGCACCTTTTGAATTGCTTTCTGTGTTTTTTCCTGAGCATCTTTCCGATCGCGTTCTTCACGGTACTCTCGTACTGACGAAATCGTATCGGTAATATACATACGGATAATATCGGCAGCCTGCTGCATGTCGGAAACATGATACTTGAGCCTTTCGGCATATCGCGCATATTTTTCGGTAAAAGCGATAGCGGCAAAACGATCCGATGAAATGGCATTAATAACTTTTTCGCATACCTTGATGATTGTATAAACCGCCGCATGCTTAAGCGGAGCAATGGTGTCGGCAAAGAAAATAATGACCCTTTTTACCTGAATAACAGTTCGATTCGCAAGCTGAACCAACGAATCGGTGAGTAAAATATGAAAGCGGTAATCACGTTTGCGGTAATAGGTCATTAACCGTACTCGCATTTTATTATCGGGGTATCGATGTATGAGCTTTGTATTATAGAGCCGCAATGCCTCCGCTTGCCTATTTAAAGAGCGAAACTCAAAATAGCGTTCAATATCAGGATCTTCGGTAAGACTGAGCTGAGGAAACTCTTGTTTTAATATATAAACATCAAGTTCGGTAAGTTGCCGCATAATGTAACTACTGAACCGATTATAACAAAAAAAAAGGTTGCTTCCTAGTAGGAGGCAACCTTTTCCGTCACTCTCTAATGCTTAGCGCAACAGAGACATCACGCTTTGTGTCTGCTGATTAGCTTGTGCAAGCATTGCCGTACCGGACTGCGTCAAGATCTGGTTTCTGGTGTACTCGACCATCTCTTTAGCCATGTCGACATCACGTATGCGTGATTCCGAGGCTTGGAGATTTTCCGCTGCAACATTGATACCGACAACACTCATTTCGAGTCTGTTCTGGTATGCACCGAGATCAGCCCGTTGCTTGTTGATCTTCTTGATGGCTTCATCAATGGTACCGATTGCACGGTTTGCTGTTTCAGGCGTATCGATTGTAAGGATCGATTCGTCACCAATGTCACGAACACCGAGTGCTTTAGCGGTCATTGTACCGACATAGGCACGTACACGCTGATCCATATTGGCGCCGATATGGAACCACATAGAAGCGGTAACGGTGTTTTCTCCCGTTTCACGAGCAAAACGACCGGTAAGCATATTCATACCGTTGAACTGTGCGTGACTTGCGATCCGGTCAACTTCAGCAACAAGCTGAGATACTTCAACCTGGATGTACATGCGGTCTTCGGCGCTGTAAATACCGTTCGAAGACTGAACACTTAATTCACGGATGCGCTGCATAACATCAGTTGTTTCCTGCAAGAACGCTTCTGTAACTTGAATAAAGGAAATGCCGTCTTGAGCGTTGGCACTTGCTCTATTTAAGCCGCGGATTTGGCTTCGCATTTTTTCGGAAACTGCTAAGCCGGAAGCATCATCTCCTGCACGATTGATGCGTAAACCGGATGAAAGTTTTTCTATGTTTTTCTGAGTAGATACGTTGGTTTGTCCAACAGTTCTCTGTGCAAACATAGCGCTCATGTTGTGATTAATGATCATATTGCTACTCCTTCGGCGATTTTTGACGAGTTATTACCTTGCGGCGTCCGTCACGGCATCCCTGCCGATATGTCAATAATTATTTTCCAGATCCTCTGCTATCCGACACAGAAGAACGTAACACAATGAAGGGTGCACAACCTTTTCACCGTGCTTATTACATATATCGGAGTTATCGCAAAACACTTAAGAA
>CAUPUT010000203.1:0-3693 GCA_963514615.1 uncultured Treponema sp. | reverse complement strand
AGGTGATGGCGGCAAATCCTGCCCGCATCTTCGGTATGTATCCTCAAAAAGGATGCCTTCTGCCCGGCGCCGATGCCGACATTACAATTATCAATCCGAATGCCGAAGAAGTGCTGACAAAGAAAAATCTGAAAAGCGCCTGCGACTACTGCACGTATGAAGGAATGAAGGTACAATGCACCATCGATTTCGTATTCAGCCGCGGGGAATTAATCGTAAAGCATAACGAATTTTTAGGCGAAAAGGGCAGGGGACAATTCATCTTTAGAAAACCGCCGTTTTAAATGCAACAGCTCTCGCCATCCATGTCCGTTCTAAAGCCGATATCTAGTTTCAGCAGCAACTTAGTAAAACCGCCCCTCCACTCCAGCGCTTTTGCAAATAGACGGCACAGATGCTAGGAGCGCGCAAAAAACACCCGCAGGCGTACTTGTTGTACGTCGAGGACTGTTTTTTGTGAAGCGACAACGCAGATGTGCCGTATATTTGCAAAAGATTGACTTGACGCACCTTAGGTGTTCCCTGTATCTTCATTGTAAATAAAGACTAACAGATACTTCTTATTGCTTTCAGGGATAAGAAACTACAGTCTTTATACGGAGGACACCTATGGAAATGAAACGCCATTTAGATTCGATAGATGATGCAAAGATAAAAACGGTTCTTCAGCTGAAGAATGACTATAATGCAGGCAAAATCGGTTTGGCGGATGCTAAACGGATATTAAAAGAAAAAGTCGGTTCCTTAAAACCGTATGAGATCGCCCTCGCAGAGCAGGAGCTTAAAGAGTTTGACGAAAATGAATGTCAAAAAGAAGACATTCAGAAAATGCTTGAGCTTTTTGAGGATATTATGGATACGAGTCGTCCCGACTTACCCGACGATCATCCTATCATGTGCTATTACCGCGAAAACGATGCGCTCAAAAAAATCCTATTGGAAATCGAAGACCTTGTGCAATACCCGCTTATCAAAAATCAGTGGCTCGACATATATGACCGGCTGGATCACTTCAGAATACACCTGTCGCGCAAGCAAAATCAGCTCTATTCTATTTTGGAAAAAAAAGGTTTTGACCGACCTACCACAACAATGTGGACGCTGGATAATTTTATCCGCGATGAAATCCGTGATGCGCGAAAATTACTTGAAGACGATGCCGACGATCAATTTATTGCGGTACAATCTTCGATTGTCGCCGATGTACGCGACTTACTGCAAAAAGAAGAAGCAATTTTGTATCCTACTTCGCTTGCGATGATCAATGAAAAAGAATTTGAAGAGATGAAGTCGGGAGACAAAGAAATCGGCTTTGCATGGATAAACGACAGCAAAGCAAATGGTGTACCTGATAAAAACGGTTCCGGACAAACGGCACACGATACGCAAACGCAGGGCGCTACCGGCACTGCTTCTTCTTTAACGGAGGATTTAGCCGCAGTATTACGTAAGCACGGTTTAAATGTCGGCAGTGAAACCAGTTCCGTTTTTGACGTGGCAACCGGTAAGCTGACACTCGAACAAATTAATTTGATTTACCGGCACCTGCCTGTCGATCTTTCGTATGTCGATGAAAATGAAATGGTCTGCTTTTATTCCGATACGGAGCACCGCGTGTTTCCGCGCAGCAAAAATGTCATCGGGCGGAATGTTAAAAACTGCCACCCGCGGGCAAGCGTGCATATCGTCGAAGAGATTATTGAAAAGTTCCGATCGGGCGAACAGGACTCTGCGGAATTCTGGATCAATAAACCCGGCATCTTTATCTACATCATGTATACGGCAGTCCGCGATGAACACGGAAAATTCCGCGGTATCCTTGAGATGATGCAGGACTGCACGCATATCCGCAGCCTAACCGATTCGCAAACGCTGCTGACGTGGAAAAAAGGCGGCGAAATAAGCGGCCAAACCGTTATCCAAGAAAACTCAAATGAATCTCATAACGGCAATACCGCCGATGCGAAAAATGCAGCCGGTACGACACATACACAGAGTTCCGAATCTCCGCAGCGGGATAAAAAACTTTCTGTTGCGGAGATTACAGCCGATACGCTTTTAAAAGATATCTTTGAAGATTATCCTGCATTAAAAGATCGAATGGAAGAAATCAGTCCTAAGTTTAAAATGCTGAAAACGCCGCTTGCACGGATCATGCTGCCGAAGGCGACGATTAAAATTGCGAGCGAACGCACCGGTGTTGAACTAAATACTTTAATTACGGAAATAAAAAAGCGGCTTGGAAAATAGAGTACGCAAAAACATGGGGATGTCTCAAAAGTTGGTTACTTTCGGAACATCCCCGCGATGTTTAAGATTAAGTCTTTATACAATAATGACTTAATCTTAAACATCGCATCTGAATTTAAGGAAACTGTCCAAAAACTGTTTCGCAATCCGCTTTAGCGGATATAATGAATAATTTCCTTACAGAAAAAGCCGATAGGCTTTCAGTTTTTAGACAGCCCCAAAATATTCATAGATACCTTTAAAAGCTAACCGAGTTTTTTCAGATACCCTAAAGTCTCTTCTATATTTTAAACTTAGATACTTCCTGCGCCAAATTTTCGATACTTCGTTTGTTTTTATTGGTGATTTCTTTTACGCCTTGGATTGCATTATTGATTTGCACTGCCGCCGCCGCCATTTCTTTCATACTTGCCGCAATCGTGTTGGTAAGTCCGTCAAGCTTTTGCATTTCGTGCGCAACCCCTTCTCCGCCTTTCAGCATATCGCCTGAGCCCGCTTCTACTTCAACGGTTACCTCACTGATATTTTTAATTGCCTCCAATACCTCACGGCTTCCGTCTTCCTGTTCCCTCATCGACTCGGTTAAACGGGTGCTCATATTCTTTACCTGATCGGAAAGTGTAAAAATAGTAGCAAATTTTTCACCCGCAACTTTTGAAGACGTAGAAAGCCCTTCGATTTCTGCCGTCAACGTTTTAAGCGTTGCGGTAATTGTTTTACCCTGCGCGGCGGAATCTTCTGCAAGTTTGCGGATTTCATCGGCAACAACGGCAAAGCCCTTACCGGCTTCTCCGGCATGAGCTGCTTCGATAGCGGCATTCATTGCAAGTAAGTTCGTTTGAGATGCGATGTGTTGAATCACGCTTGAAGCTTCCATCAAACTGCCGGACTCTTCGGCAATTTTCTGAGTAACGCTGCCGGTATTTACGATAATTTCCCGTCCGTCAGCGGTCGCTTCCGCAAGTGTTTTAATAACCCCGTCCGTCTTTTCAAGCGTATCGGTAATCGATGCGATATTAGCAACCATCTCTTCTATAGCAGAAGAAGAAATAGATACGCTTGCCGACTGGCTTTCTATGCGGGTATTTAATTGCCGTATCGTTTTGATAATTTCTTCAACCGTTGCGGCTGTTTCTCCGACGCTTGCAGTTTGCGTCAGCGCTTGCTGTTTTACGCCGTCGATATTTTCATTTATCTTATGAACAGCTTGCGCGGTCTCGGTCATATTCTGAGAAAGCTCATCGCCGATTGACCGCATTATTCCGGCATTGCTGTCGATAGATTGTATGGAAGAACGAATCTTTTTAATCGTCTCATTAAAATATTCCGATAGCCGCGTTACCTCATCATTACCGATAAGAGGAAGCTGCACGGTCAAATCGCCTTCCCCTTGCGAAATATCTTTCAGCGCATTAACCGCTGTCTGAACGGGAGCGACCATCT
>CAUPUT010000202.1:0-3694 GCA_963514615.1 uncultured Treponema sp. | reverse complement strand
GGATATAATGAATAATTTCCTTACAGAAAAAGCCGATAGGCTTTCAGTTTTTAGATAGCCCCTTGTTGATTAAGACTTATCGAAAGAATCCAATTATTTTAGAAAATCGATTACTTCATCACTAGTACTATGAAGAAAAACGGTAAGATGAATAAAATGATAAATATTTTTTGTACGGGAAAACAGGATTTATCGAATAAGATGGAAATACGATACGGTAAATTTTTGACGGTACTCTTTTTTACCTATGCCGCACTTTTTTTATTTCCGTTGAAAATTGTGCCGAAAAATGTGCCCTATTCGTATGCGCTTTATGATAAAATCGGTACATTGCTCGGCGCATCGGTTGCTTCGGACGGTCAGTGGCGTTTTTCGCCCGGGACGGTTCCCGATAAATTTGCTCAAGCAGTTATCGTTTTTGAGGATAAACGTTTTTATTATCATCTCGGTATTGATCCGATTGCCGTACTGCGTGCGGTTGTGTCCAATATACGGGCGGGACGGATTGTTTCAGGCGCCTCGACGCTTACGATGCAAACCATGCGGCTGCTTGCAGGGAATAAGCCGCGTACATTGGGGCAAAAGTGTCGGGAATCTTTCCTTGCGGTTATTGCGGAAATCCGGTTGGGAAAGACGAAAATCTTGTCGCTATATGCCGCTCATGCGCCGTTCGGGGGAAATGTCATCGGCATTGAGGCTGCTTCTTGGCGGTATTTTAATCGTTCGTCGGCTTCACTGACATGGGCGGAGGCGGCAACACTTGCCGTACTGCCGAATCAACCTTCGCTGGTGCATCCGGGAGCGAACAGAGCTATTTTGCTCAAAAAGCGTAATATATTGCTGCAAGAGCTTTATGCAAGGGGGCATATCGATGCGCAAACCCTTGAACTGTCGCTTGCAGAGCCGCTGCCTGCAAAGCCGTACCCGCTCCCTTCAGGCGCTCCTCATTATTTGGAATTGTTAAAGAAGCAATATCCCCATACCGCACGGTTTTACACTGATCTGGATTCCGGTCTGCAAAAAAATCTGTACCGGATTCTGGAGCGTCAGTCGCGCGAGCTTTCTCGTAAGGGGATCAATAATGCGGCTGGGCTGATTATCGAAACCGGAACGGGAAAAGTGCTTGCATACTGCGGCAACACGGGGCTTGACGGCCGGAATGGAACTACATCGGCAGTAGATATTGTACAGGCGCGGAGAAGTTCCGGCAGCTTGTTAAAGCCTTTTCTTTATGCGGCGATGCTGGACAGCGGCCGGTTATTACCGGATCAACTTGTCATCGACATTCCCACCCGTATCGGCAGCTATAAGCCCGATAACAATGTGCCGCTCTACCGCGGGGCCGTTCCTGCTTCCGAGGCTCTTTCTCGCTCGTTAAATATACCTGCCGTCAGGATGCTCCGCGAATATGGGATCAGTCATTTCCTCGACTATCTCAAGCGGTGCGGTTTTACCACTTTTACGAGGTCTGTCGACGAATACGGCCTGCCGCTCATCCTCGGCGGCGGTGAGATTACGCTCTACGAAGCGGTATATGCCTACGCAAAGCTTATGAACGTCGCATGTGGCCGTAGTGGATATGCCGATAGAACTCAGTTTCCCGTATCGGCCGGCGCTGCATGGTTGACGCTCAAGGCATTGGCCGAGGGGGTGCGTCCCGATGATGAAGCGCTCTGGCGTGTTTTTGCCGGTTCCAAAAGGATCGCGTGGAAGACCGGTACCAGCAACGGGAACCGCGACGGATGGGCTATCGGCACTACGGAAGCATATACGGTCGGTGTGTGGTTCGGCAATGCGGAAGGGCAGGGGAGGCAAGATCTCCAAAGTATCCGCACGGCAGCGCCGGTATTGTTTGAAATTTTTGCTTCCCTTCCCGCAGCTCATTGGCCCGCGGCACTCACCGAAGATTTGAAAGAAGAAACTTTCTGTGCGGATTCCGGATATATTGCCGGACGGTACTGCAGCCGTACCGTAAAGGGCTTTCGTCCCGCTCAAGCACCGCAGGGTACGGTTTGCCCGTATTGCACCGCCGTATCGTTTACACCGGATGGGAGATTTCAAGCCGATATGTCGGATATGACGGGGGAATACGCAGGGCAGTTTCCGTTCATTCAAAACCGCTTTGTACTGCCGCCGGCGGTAGAGTATTATTATACCCGTTTTGCGGCAAATTATAAAAAACTGCCGCCCTTTGTTACGGGGCATCAAGGTGGCGCCTCGTCGCAGCTGGCAATTTTATTTCCCGAGCAAGGAGCGCGTATCGTTATTCCGGTAGAAATCGACGGCAGTGCGGGTGCTATGATTATGCAAGCCGCTGCGCGTGATATCGGTACGGTCATCTATTGGGATATCGATGGCGTATACCTCGGCAGTACGCAGGGAACGCATACAATGACCGTTCGGCCTAAGATCGGTACCCATGTTCTTACCGTTACCGATTCGCTCGGCGCCCGCCGTGTCCGCACCTTCGAAGTCCTCGACGCAGGATAGGAGGGAACCTCTAAAAACTTGAGTTTTTAGAGGTGAGCTTTACTCACCGGTTTTCCTTAGATTTACTTGCGATGTTTTACTTTAAGTCATTACAAT
The DNA here is from genome assembly GCA_963514615.1 of uncultured Treponema sp. Classification (GTDB taxonomy): domain Bacteria; phylum Spirochaetota; class Spirochaetia; order Treponematales; family Treponemataceae; genus Treponema. Next base: position 1,108 of record CAUPUT010000202.1, on the reverse strand, counting down.
ATAAAGACTTAAAGTAAAACTCGTCGGGCATCTCTAAAAACTATACCTGAGTTTTTAGAGATGCCCAGGAATAAGAGCGGGCGTCTCTACTCATCACCCTTTCAGTGCATAAAAAACGGCAAAAAGGAACTCCATTCGCGGAGGCGGATCGCTTCTTCGATATGCGGTGCAGCAATGACTTCTTCCTGCGCAAGATCGGCAATGGTACGTGCAATCTTTAAAATTGCGTGGCTGCCCCTTCCCGAAAGCTCTCTTTTTTCGGCATTATGGGTAAAAATACGCTCCGCCTCGCCGGTCAGCGGACACACTGCCGACAGGGCGGACGGAGTCAGGTGTACGTTTTTATAGGATAACTGTGCTGCCGATTGTGCAGTACCGGCGAGGTTGGGGGCTACCGCCTTGTTGTGTACAGGCGTTCCCGCTGCCGCTTCGCCGTTTAATCCTTTATGCAGATATGCGGCGTACCGTTCTCGTTGTATTTTATCCGAAGCCGCGATTTTTTTACGCATATCCGCAGTATTGTAACACGGCTTTTCCGGCAGCCCGTATGATTGAGGTGAAAATACCGGAATCCGCAAGTCTATGCGGTCAATCAACGGCGCTGTCAGTTTTTTCCAGTATTGTTCAACTATGGCAGGCATACACGTACATACTTTGCCGTCTGCTCCGAGATTTCCACAAGGGCATGAGTTCAGTGCCATGAGAAGCTGGAAACGGGCAGGGAAGGTGGATGCCCTGCCCGCACGGCTCAAAGTGACGGTTCCCGTCTCCAGCGGCGCACGGAGCGTTTGCAGTACCGTTTGTTTAAACTGTACGGCTTCGTCCAAAAAAAGGGTTCCGCCGTGCGCAAGAGAAATTTCCCCGGGCATACACTTTCCCGCCCCTCCGATCATTCCTTCGAGGCTGGCATTCGGATGCGGCATTCTAAACGGCGGGCGTTTAATCCGCACATCGTGCCCGTGAATATGCGGTAAAAGACCTGCGATGCTATAGATATGGGTAACTTCTTCCGCCGTTTTAGGATCAAGGTCGGGAAGGAGGCTTGCAAACCGTTGCATCGAAAGCGTTTTACCGCAGCCGGGCGGCCCGTAGGCAAGCACGCTGTGCC
>CAUPUT010000201.1:0-3695 GCA_963514615.1 uncultured Treponema sp. | reverse complement strand
TTAATGAATTTCCTTACAGAACAAGCCGATAGGCTTGCAGTTTTTAGAGGTTCCCTCTTATTTATTTTACGGCAAAAAATAAACCCCTTGTTTATACTTAGCTCGCATTGATCGCATTACGGTTTTCTTGACTGAAACCGGTAAAAGTGTAATACTTCCTTCAATTTTATATGTGAACCTCTAAAATCTCAGGTTTTAGAAATTCACATACCTTTTGAGAGGAGTAGTATAATGAAGAAAAACATTTGTATCCTTTTTTTACTCACGGTACTTTCGGTAGGGTTTCTTTCTGCCAAGGTAAAACTTACCCTCAATGTAGGGCCGGTGTATACTCATTTCGGCAGCAGCACTACTGCTAATAATGGGAGAACCGATACGTGGTCAACCCATACCGGAGGTTTGAATGTGCTGTTCAGCGCCGAATTCATCAAAAATTTCGGAGTATATGGAACTACAAACTTTGCTTTTGGAAAAAGACTGACTACCGGATGGCATACAAAGAATCACTCTGAAACAGATAGATGGGACGCAGACTTGACGTATGCAATCGATAGCCAATTCGGTTTTTTTTATGTATTCCATCCTGTAAAAAATCTTGACCTTACGCTCGGGGTCGGACTCGGGCTCGGCGGAAGCGGACGAAATCATGCTTATGCTAAGTCTTCCATATCAATAAAAGAAGAAAGATCGCAAACCGATATCGGCGGCGGAGTAAATTTCAACGCTTCCTATATGTTTACCAAAATGGTCGGGATTTACGGCGGCATCTCCGATACGATCTACGTTCCCGTATACACAAAAACTAAAATAAAAATCGGCAATAAGGCAGAGGAAACGACCGATTCAACCACATCCGGAAAGATTGCCAATTCATTCAATATAAAAGCCGGTATTCAATTCGTCTTTTAAAAATAAAAAAAGCCGGTTAAAGAACCGGCCCGCCGTCTGGCTATCGACCGGTTAATGGGTGGGAGGGGAACTAACCGGCCGATACTCTATATATCGGCTTTGATGCACTAAACCTTAATGTAATTTATTTTAATTTGAAATTTCCTGTAAGAGAACATCCATCGTCATCGTCAGCTCGTAGGTTTTCCCTTCTTCAACGGTAATTTGACGGGTCAACTCATAGCTTCCCATCTTAAAAACGACAGTATGCACACCCACGGCAACCGGCAGCGGTTCTTTTGAAGGCGCTATCTCTTGATTATCAAGGAACACCGCTACATTCTCCGGCGCCTGAATATGCAATAATGGTGTAATCGATTTGAGCTGCACTTCAAGCTGTGTAATTTTTCCCCGTTCGATAATACATGAACGCATTTCGGTACGATAAGCGTCTGAACTGATGTTTACAGAGTATGTTCCCGGCAACAGCAACTGCAACGTATCAAGCTGCGTAATATATTCGTTATTTAGCTGCACGGTAACAGGCTTTTGCTCCTTATCGGGGAATTGAAGATGTAATTTTAGACCGCCTTCGGCGATCAGTAACGGACGGGCAATAACGGTAAAAGATGCTTGTTCAAAATCTTCCGGCAGTCCCTTCATAACGGGATTCAGGCGCAGCATAAAAGGTGCGTCTGCAGCCTTGCCGTCATACGGAAAAATTTCACCGTTCTTGACTTGTTTAAACTTGTAATCCTTTTTTACCGGTATCCGCATGATATGGGAAAACCTATTCGGCAACAGTGCCGTACTGATTTTTTTTGCAGAATAGTCGATATGTTTTTTTGAAGGTTCAGGTTTAATATCGGTATACAGCGTATAGGCAACGGAATTCGGATAGTTCATACTTGTTTTATTCTGTTTTATTTCAAGCTCTATCCCTTCCAAAAATAAAAAATCGCCTTTAACCGAAAAGGAAACCGCATCATTATAGCCGATAGTAAGCGAGATCGGATCAAATACCTCCGTGTTAACGGTATAGGTATGCATAGTGCCTACCCTAAAACTGTCGGGGTAAAAAAATGAAACGGCAAAAAAGAAAAAATATGATGTTATACACAGAAACTGCTTCATGTCTTTGTTTTCTTTGTATCGATGAAAAGGGACGGATCCTTTGCTTTCCCTTGTTCGCGTACCTCAAAATGTAGGTGCGGCCCTGTAGAAAGCCCGGTAGAACCAACGTTACCTATTATTGTACCTGATTTTACCTTTTCGTACAAGCGGGCTTGCACCTTGCTTAGATGCCCATAAAGACTTTCCCTGCCGTCATCGTGACGAATAAGGATATAATTGCCGTAAATGGTGCTGTATGCAGTTTCGATAACCGTCCCCGCCGTACAAGCATATACGGGGCTGCCGGTTGGGGCTGCAAGATCGATACCTGCATGATAGGTTGACTTTCCGGTAAACGGGCTTTTTCGTATGCCGAAGTCGGAGGTAACAACTGCATGCTGCAGCGGAAACCGGTAAAGCGGAACAAAAAAGAAACTGCGTACCGTGCTGTCGAGCAGCGCATTGGGAAAGCATTCTACCCGTATCTTTTTTTTCGGATCGGCGGCAGACGGCAGGGTAAGCACAAAGGATTCGGTTTTTAGTTTTTTACTGAGCGCATCGATCAGTTTTTCAATATCGGAAGTAGGTTTTTCAGGAAGATAGAGTGCCGGTAAAGTCGGCAACAAAAGCATTTTACCGGAAATATTTGTTTTTATCGATTCAATGCCGTTCAAAGTGATAAGTGCATCGTAGGGAATGCTGCAGCGGGCTGCAATGCGGATGATGGTATCTTCTTTTTGCACTTTATAGCGGTAAAATTGCAACGGCAGCTCGCGGGCAGTTTTTCCTGCTGCAAGTGCCTTTCGCGCATAAAGCACATCATCGCTATACTGTTGAAAAATATGGTTTTGAGGCGATAGCTCCGATATCAGCGGCAGCTCCGCGTATTCGGCTGCTACAATAGTACCGATAAAAAAGAGCATTGCACAGCAAAACGGGAGTCTTTTCATGCCGACAACGCTACATCCGATCTTCCGAAAATCCGAAAGCTACGAAACCATATAATACAAACGATAGGATAAGAATCAAAATGGCTGATACACGATGATAGGTAAAAATAAATACAAAGAAGAGTATAAACCCTCCTAAAAGGATGAGTTTTTTTATGAGCGAATAAAAGAACTTTCGCGGATGGGTTTTATAGTTTTTTATATTTCGTTTAATAATAAAAACCGACACCAGCGCCGAAAACAGCAACAGCGTTACAGCCGTGTACACTTGTGTATATCGGGTTGCCAACAGCCATAGCGGATACACAATACAAAAACTAAAGAGAAGACAAGCACCGAACAGCAAAATAAATGTGCAAGCTCTAAAAAAAAATGTTTTATAACCGCTCGCTAGTTTGTGAAAATAGTCTTTCACTCTTAAAACCTTTTGTAATGAATATACCCCGACGCAGAGCGCAGGTGAGGAACGGCGGGTATTAAATCATCCGCACGAATAAAATAATAAGCGGCAGCCTGTGCATACTGAACCGTCTTGCATATACCGGTTCCAAAACTGCCGCAAAGAAAAAGCGTTATTCTTCGGAAATTGCTTCCGTAGGACAAACGCCTGCGCATGCACCGCAGCTGATACAAGCATCAGCATCGATAACGCGCGCTCCATTCGCTTCACTGATAGCGCCTACGGGGCATTCGCCCTCGCATGCGCCGCAATTAACGCAAGCATCGGAGATCTTATAAGCCATA
>CAUPUT010000200.1:0-3697 GCA_963514615.1 uncultured Treponema sp. | reverse complement strand
AAAAGCTCCGCCGGAAACAGCTTGAGAATGTCCGCTCCGAACTCAAGCGCCCGCACCGCTTCCTGCGGCGTCATCACGCCGGGAATATACGGCACCGCATACCGATTGCAGAGGCGGGCACAGTCTTCATTAAAAGACGGCCCGACAATGTATTGCGCACCGGCAAGGATACACACCCGCGCGGTCTCCGCATCGAGTACCGTACCGGCTCCCGGCAATACATCCGCGCCGAATGTTTCGCTTAACTCACGAATAATTTCGTCGGCATGCGGTACCGTCATCGTAATTTCGATTGCCGTGATTCCTCCGGCACGTACCGCCTCCACGATTTTAAGCCCTTGCGTTTTATTTTCCGCCCGAATAACGGCAACCGCCCCTGCCTCAATCAGCGCCTGTATCAGTTCGTATTTTTTCACTATTTCCTCCTTCTTCTAAAATAAGCTGCACAAAATTTTTTAAATTTTGCACAGCTTTTCCAAGGGAAAGGCAAACATATCAGACGGATATATCCAATGCCGCAAAACAATGGATCAGGAAGATAATCTTTCCGTAAGCCTTTAAAAAATAGGCGGAGCAGATGCTAGGAGCCTAGCCGAAATAAAACGGAGACGTATCGGGTATACGGCGAGTATTTATTTCGGCGTAGCGACAACGCAGATGCCCGCATATTTTTAAAAGGAAAGGTTGAACGGCCTTAATTATTCTGCGGGGATACCCTAAAAGTACCTGATACGATTACCCTGCTTCTCTCAGCTAGTCTACTTGGATGGTAAACCGTTCCGATTTTTCGTTGCCGGTAATGTCTCGTGCTGTAATTAATATATCGGATTTTCCGCGGTTTAGGATAATCTTCCCCAAATAAAGTCCGTCCTTCCGTCGGTATAGCAATGTATCGGTGAAAGCGGTGTTGCCTAAATAAGAGCCGCCGTCTTTTTGCATGATGGTTTCAAAAGGAATGGTTCGAATATTTGTTCCGTTTACAAAAATCGTAATGCGGAAAGGACTAAAGCTGTGTCCGCCCGATACCATTGTGTCGGAAATATTCGCATATAATCCGTAGCTTCCTTGCCGTATGTTTTTTTGTCCGCTCACTTGAAACACGGTATTTTGCTCGTTTATCAAAATGATATCCTGTATCTGCGGCGCTATTTTATCATTGACCGACGGGAGCAGTAGCAACGGATTGATGTATACTTTTTTTTGATTATCGCTGACTTGAAAGATAAGGTGGTCGGGCTTTCCCCATCCGCTGTTTCCCGTCCTTCCGATAACCGCAGTTGATTCGATAGCTACTCTGGTTCGAAACACCGTTGTGTCGTCCAGATTTCCGTAAACCGTTTGGAGTCCGTCATCGTGCAAAAACACCAAGGCATTTCCGAGCGTAGAAGGAAACGCGCCGGTTCCGTATTTTTTATCCAGGGCGATCAAGAGAATCCCGTCGTCGGCAGCACGTACCGTTGTTACTGCCTCAAAAGCTAAACCTTGTTCAAACGTGTTTTCGCCGATGCGCTGACCGAAAAGCCGTAAAAAATCCTGTGTGTCGGACGGCCATTCCAAGGCAGGTAATTCCGTAAAAAATATCACCGCGGATACGGCAAATAAGAAAAATCGTTTCATATCAGTATCCTCTTTATCAATTTATTTTATATCGATACGCGCTAATTTCGTATCGGTCGCGAGGAATATCGTTTCTTGTTCCTGTACCATAAAGGTATTTTTTGAAGGGAAGGTCGTCTTTCCGACGATATATGCAGGCGCTTCGATAAACGATAATGTTGAGCGTTGCTCCTGTCTGCTGATAATCGCCATGATGTTCTTATACGGATTTTGACCGCCGGAGATAACCGTACCGTGTTGAGGCATAATGCCGGATATTAACCGGCCACAATCGATAAAGCCGATACCTTCCGCACATTCAAATACAGCATTCTTGCCTTTTACATCGAAATCCACAAAAACCTGCCTGCGAAGGTTCCCTTCCAGATACCGATGGTGTACGATTTTATATTTATTACCGTCTATGCGTATGAGCAGCACACGCTGTCGGTCAATTCCGCACACGCAGGCGGCAAGCCGTCCGTCGGAGGAAAGCGCTGCTCCAAGTATAACCTGATAGTTACTTCCGCCCGGGTAAAAATCGAATAGTACATTACCTGCGGAATCAAGCGCGGCCAATTTTCCGTCCGAAAATCCGATAACAACGCCGCTTTCCGTGCTGTGAAAAGCGGTAATCGGTGCGGTATGCAAGTAACGCCACAATGGCTTTCCTTCGGCATCGTATTGTTTGACGGCACTTCCACCCGGTTCAAAAAGGTAGAAACGATCTTCATCTATGTACACAAACCCCTGTTCATCGATAGCGGTTATCAGCGAACCATCGGGGCGATAGAGCGGTGTCTTAACGGCATCGTTTCCATATTCCGTCCACGCTGAGGAAGAAGCCGAGATACGTTGTGTAACGGGCGATGATCGAAGCAATTCTCCGTCGGCGGTAAAATATCCAAATCTGCTTTCCGTAAGAAACACCTTAGGTGTTTTCCCTGCGAATTGTGCCGCTGCGACCTGTTGCTCTACAGTTTCGGCCTCGTTGTCGATTCCTTCCAGCTCCGCCTGAGCGGTATCCGGTGTAATGGTATGTACCCAGACGGGTTTTAGATAGATATCGGAGCCGAGCGGTACTGCAGCTGCAAAGATATATATGAGTAAAAAAAGGATGGGAAAAATAATAAAACGATTATCGAATGCTGTCATTTTCATAGGTAATATGGTATAATAGTAGAATGAAAAATTCAAGTAAGTATGAGCATCTCTTTGAACAAGCTATGGAAGCGGCAAAAAATGCGTATGCTCCTTATTCTCATTTTAGAGTGGGCGCTTCACTGTTGCTTGATGACGGTAGTGTTGTTACCGGTGTGAATGTCGAAAACCGTTCTTACGGATTGACCAACTGCGCCGAACGCACCGCTCTTTTCAGCGCTGTTGCAATGGGTAAAAAAAACTTTACCGCTATTGCAATTGCGACTCCCGATGCGGATTATCCGGTCGGTCCGTGCGGTGCCTGTCGGCAGGTTATCTCCGAGTTTATGCCGCCCGATGCTCCGGTTATATTCGGGTCATCCGCCGATAATCGAATCGAGACAACCGTAGGCGGCGTCTATCCGTTTGATTCACTCCATGAGCTGCAACAAAAATAAGAAAATATATCTGCCAAAAAGATTAGGAGGAAACAATGCGGCAAGAACATGATCTGTTAGGGTATCGGGATATTCCCGATGAGGCATATTACGGTGTACAAACACTCCGTTGTACGGAAAACTTCAATATTACCGGTGTGCATCTTTCTGCCTATCCGGGGTTTATAAAAGCCCTTGCAATGGTTAAGCAGGCGGCGGCACAGGCAAACTATGAATTAGGTTTGTTGGAAAAACCGACAGCGGAAGCGATTATCGCAGCTTGTAAAGAAATCATTGCCGGTAAGCTGCATGAACAGTTTCCTGCGGATATGATACAAGGCGGAGCAGGAACGTCAACCAATATGAATGCAAATGAGGTGATTGCAAACCGTGCGCTTGAACTGATGGGGCATAAAAAAGGCGAATACCAATTCTGCCATCCGAACAATCATATCAACCTTGCGCAGTCTACCAACGATGCGTATCCGACGGCAGCGAAACTCGGTATCTGTTTACATACGGAA
>CAUPUT010000199.1:0-3697 GCA_963514615.1 uncultured Treponema sp. | reverse complement strand
TAGTTTTTCGATAATGTCCATACACTCGGCTTTGCGAAGCGCTTCCATTACCTCTTCGCGGCTTGCATCTTTTTTGCCGTAGCGGATATTTTCCAAAATGCTTTCCTTAAAAAGCTTATTCTCTTGGAACACAAAACCGACAATGTGCAGCAGGTCTTGTGTTTTTATATCGCGGATGTCAACACCGCCGATGCTGATACTGCCGGAATCGATTTCCCAAAAACGGCCGAGCAAATTGACCAGTGTGGTTTTGCCGCCGCCTGAGGGACCGACCAGTGCGGTGAGCGAATGTTCGGGGATGCTGAGTATGATGCCGTTTACCGCGGTGCGGCTCTGGGCTTGCAGGCTGGTGCTGTCGGCAGTGCCTGTAGCCGTGGTACAGTCTTTTTCTGCTGCTTCGGATGCTGCAGCTCCTCCCTCGCTGTTGTTGTGCGCTGCGGCGGTCTTTGTCGTTTTCGCCGCTTCCGGTGCGATCTTTGCAGAGGCGGCAGCCGGTTCCGTCTTATATGAAAATATCACGTCGTTAAATGCAATATCATATTTTTCAGGCAGTATGGATGTTTCCGGTTCCTTGGTCAGCGGTGCTTGCAAAATATCTTCGATACGGTTGAGCGCATCGTTTGAGCGCTGATAAAACGTGTTTGCATACATAACTTTCATCAGCATTGTGTAGGTAACCGGTGCGAAAGCAAGGTAAAACACAAAGCTATAAAAAAAGTGCGGATCAAGCGTTGCTGTCCCGGCCATCAATAACGCCGCCGGAAGTAAAAAGACAAACCCGAGTTTAATAAGCGATAAAAAAATCGAATAGCCGTTTTCCCACGACATCGAATATTGGAGAACGAATTCTTTATAGTTCATAATCGAGGTGTAAAAGTTTTTGAAATAGTAAACAGACTGATTAAAGGTTTTGATAACCGAAATACCGCGTACATATTCGGTGCCTGCGTTGTTCATCTGCTCAAGTGCATCTTCATACTTTTGCATAAAACCGGAGTTTGTACTGATCCTCATTAAAGCAGCTTGTAAAACAAACGCAAGCATAAGCGGTAAAAGAGAAATCAGTCCGAGCCGCCAGTCGAATACCAATGTAAGCGCGAGTATCGCAAAAGGAGAGACCATGTTCTGTGCGGTGTCGGGCATATTATGGGCAATGAGCGTTTCAAGCTGATTAACATTTTTTTCAAACACCTTGCGCACCTTGCCGCTGACATGCGTAATATGCCAGCCGATGGGCAGGTCTGCCAGCGCTTCCGCCATCCGTATCGAAAGGTTTTGCTGAATGGTAAATGCCGTCGCGTGTGAAAGCATGAGCGCTGCGTAATACAGCACAAAGCCCGCCGCAGCAGCACCGACCGCCCACAGCCCGTAGCGTGTAAGAGCTGCTGCATTCACCGCTTCTTTTGCCGCAACTGCGGAAATCACATCGCGCATCACAAAGAACACCATAATGTACGGCACAAAACTGACGAGTGCGCTTAAAGCGGAAAGCACCAGCGACAGCGGCAAAAGTCCTTTGCTGCTTCCCGCATAGCTTAACAACCGCTTAATGGCTTGCTGTTTCGCCGGATTGCGTTCCTGCTGCGGCAGTACAGCACTCTCCTGTGCCGGATTTTCTACCGACTGTTTTTGTTTATCACTCATAGAGAAATCCTCCATATCAAATAATCGACGGTGTCGTCAGTTAATTGGTATGGAAAATATATACGAATGAATATGGGTTGTCAACGATGCTTAACAATTTAATTTACAATTTCGTAATGTTGATGGGGCATATCACTTACCGTCTCTTCCATGGAATGAAGCGATTAACCCGTTTGCAATATGCTGCATATTCATCGCCGAAACGTTCGATAAGCCATTGTTCTTCCGTCAATTTCATAAACACGGTAAGGTATACCCAAAAGAGCAGCGGTAACATCAATATATACCAATTTCGGCAGACTAATAACGCACCGGTGCAGATAAATAAAAAAGCGGAATAAATCGGGTTACGCACGAGGGCATAAACGCCATCCGTTGCAAGCTGATTTGATTTTATCTTAATATCGATACGGGAACCGAATACTGCAGCGCACCACAGTGCAATGCCGCCTCCAATACACAACATTCCGGCAATAACAAAAACGATCGCAATGATTGCACTGCACACGTTTCCGCTTGTTAGTAGATCGAATTTTACCGCGGTAATACCTGCGACGGTGAACGCAATCATAATTGCAATACATACCGGGCCGATGCCCATTACAGGGAGATGGTCTTGTTCATTTGTTTTCATAGTGGACGACTCCTTTTGCTGCGGATGGTACCGATAAGGTGCTGCAGGCTTAATACCGGATGACGGAACAGCATACGAGGGCCACTGTAACGCATAACCATGCGAATTTGCCGGCGCATCTCGGGCTTGTAACAGTGCACGGGACAAGCGTTACAAAACGGCTTCTCGTGCTTGCCGCGATACCTGCATTGTTCAAGCCGCTTGTGGGTATATGCCTTTAATATCTCCGTATCCGGCACCGCAGGATTGCTGTTCTCCGCGTCAGACTGTGACGAATTAGAGCGGTGTGCCGCAGCATAAAGATCGATCATCGAATCAACTAAATGTACTTCATCTTCGACTGTCAGCTTATGCATATCGGTACCTTAGGATAGCAGTGAATCCTATAGAGGATATACGCTGCCTGAACCGGATATCTTAGGTACAATGCGAGGATTACCTCTATAATCGACGGAACCTGAACCGCTGATATGGACGATTAAGAGCTGTGTAACCCATACTTTTGCAGAACCTGAGCCGGAGATGGAAATATCGGCATATTCGACTTCCATACGGGTTGTGTTTATATTACCCGAACCGGAAATACTGCCCTCTAAATTTTGGGCTGTTCCTGACGCTGTGAAAGAACCCGACCCGGATATGTTCAGCTTCAAGTTTTTTACGGTAATATTGCGTGCAGCAACGTCACCGGAGCCGGAAACAACTACCGACATCGTGCGTCCGGGCATGTCGAATGATGAAACGGTACCGGTAAGCGAGCCGGAGACTGTTAATTGTGTTAAGACCGGCATAGTAATAATAGCTTTGCAGTTCGAGCGTCCGATAACATATCCGTGCTGAAAGCCGATATGCAAGATATTATCAGAAACATCTACATATAAATAGTTGAAGAGATTTTCATCGGCATCAATGGTGACGGAAAAAGTTTCACTCTGTCGTATGTCGACCGTCCAATCGCCGCCGATGGAAATGGAATCAAAATTACTTCGGAAAAGTCTTTCCGTTCTCAATGTTCCATTTCCACGGACACGACCATTAACTGTGATAAAGCAACTGCTTGCGGTAAAGAGAAGCAATGCGGTAAGGGCAACGCATACAATACTGATTATTTTATTTCTTGTTTTATTCATAAAAAACTCTAGAATCCTAAAGATGATAAATTTATGTTTTCACCTTACTTTAAGGCAGTAAATATGTCAATGCCATCTTCCAAACGGCTTTTATTCGTGTGGAGAGTTTAATACCCGCCGTCCGCGGCAACGCTCTGCGTCGGGGTTGTTGATTCTTCAAGTTCGGGTACCGTTATGGTTTGCTCTCTCTTTATATGAATGTCGAGTTGCTGGAATGGTACGATTATATTTTCCTGTTTAAGCTTTTCATCTATTTCGATGAATAATGAATTACGTAAATTTCCAAAGT
>CAUPUT010000198.1:0-3704 GCA_963514615.1 uncultured Treponema sp. | reverse complement strand
AGTATGAAGTGGATGATAAAACAAAACGAGAGAAATAAAAAGTGGTATTTTTCCGTCAGCGACGTAGAAAATAAAGAAAACTGCGTATTTCCCGGCTACGAAGAGATCATGGAGCAAGCTCGAAAAAACGGACTTTCTACCGAAAACCTCATCAACGCACAACAGTTTGAACGCTATTTTGATAAGATATTATATGGAAAGACACTACCGCTTCCCCTCGAAATCGAACTTGATCCTTCTTTTGATGCACGTCTGATTATCGATCCGGACAAAACTACGGCAATATTGTATATCAGAAAAGCAAAAGATGAGCCGCATACTATCGATAAAAAACTGATAACCACGATGCTGAATAACAGTCGAATTGCGCATATCGATTTTAAAGTGCTGGACGAAAAAATAAATGCTTTTCTCGAAGCTCCCGATCGGGAAATTGAACTTATTATTGCAGAAGGCACATTGCCCGGGCGGGGAAAGGATCGAACGCTTATTTCGCATATTACAAAGTTGGACGAGACAGAAGATATCCTGCTCCGTAAAAAGCTGCTCCATGCAGTAGGCACAGCCCGTGAGCAGCCGCAGATGATATACGACAAAGACTTTCCGCTTTCCGAAGCGCAAACTCTTTCGGTTGTTGCAAAGCACGATTTGTTGTACGAATTTTCAAAATCGGAACTCGGTACAAGCGGCGCAGATATTTACGGTAACGCCATTCCGGGATTGCCGGGCAACGACCCCTTTGTGCTCGATTTGCGAAATATCACGCAAACTAACGACGAATTAAAGGCGGGATGCAATGGGATTCTTTTGTCGGCGGAAAGTCCCGACGGGCTCAAGCTACGTATTATCCCGTATAAGGAGGCTACGGTTAAAGCCGCTATCAGCGACGATAAAATGGAAGCATCTCTCATTCTCGAATCGGGCAGAGGGGCAGGAACACGACTTTCGCTTTCACGGTTAAAAAAAGCTTTAGACGAGGTAAACCTGCCGCCCAACCGATATACTGACAAAATACTGCGAGATGCCATTTACGAAGCACGCCTTTCTTCCGCACCGATTGAATTTACCGTCAGCAGAGGCATACAGCCGGTGGCTCCGCATTCATACCAATTCGACTGGAAAGTGGATTTCGGCCATTCAAACTCCGTATCGGTAAAGCGAGGGGAGACACTGCTGGAAGCGACCTTTCGGGAAACCGGCGAAAAAGGCTCCGATGTATTCGGCAACACTATTGAAATTAATGCAGCCGCACTATTAAAGCTGCCCCAAACCGACAACACAATCCGCGTTATCAAGCAGGGAAGAAAGATTTCATTCGTGGCGGCAGTGCATGGAGAATTAGTACGAACACCGGAAAAGCTCAAGATACTCAATTCAAAGATTATTGATACCGATGTGAACAAAGAAACCGGCGATATTATCTTTGCAGGCGATGTGATTATCAACGGAGATATCGACGCGGATCGCAGTGTAAAGGCAGGAGGGTGTTTAACCGTCAACGGAGATGCGGGCGTATCGCTGGTATATACCAAGGAATCGCTTTTAATGAACGGCGGCATACGCGGAGAAAGCCGCGGTACGGTATGGGCAAAGAATACAATAGCGCTCCATTTTGCTGAAACGGCACGACTGTTCGCCGGTGGAAATATTTATATCAATGAATACAGCTTCCGTTGTGTTGTTAAAACAAATGGTCAACTTATTATGAACGGAGAGCCCGGAAGCTTTATCGGCGGAAACGCCCATGCAGCCCGAGGTATCAATGTGCGTAATTTAGGCGACTACAAGACTGTTCGCACGATTATCTCTTTTGGACAAGACTACCTCATAAAGGACAAAATTGAGGTATACGAAAAACAGACGCAGGAAAACCTGTTGGAAATAGCTCGTATAGAAGCGGAGTTAAACGATGCCGAAACCCCTGCCGACCGTATCCAAGAGCTGCGAGAACAAAAGGTCATATTACTTAAATCAAATACGGCATTGGGCATAAAAATTTTTAAACTTAAAGAGAATTTTGAATCACATATTCCTTCGGAAATAAAGATAACCGGCACCATATACCCGGGCGTTATTTTGGAAAGCCACGGCAGATATTATGAAGTACGCGAACCGGCTTCTCACGTCATATTTACCTTCGAGCCAAAGCAAGGCAGAATAATCTGCAAGCAAATTGAAGATAAAATCGAGCTTACAACGGAATAAGAGGTATTTTTATGATGTGTACTATTCAATATCCGTCGTGGATAAAGCCGGAGATCATTCCCGGCTTCCCGTTATTACGGTGGTACGGTTTGATGTACCTCGTTGCCTTTACGATAGCGTTTGTACTATTTAAAGTGCAAGTTAAAAAAGGTGAATTGCAACGATATGCAAAAAGTGAAAAACCTATCACAAATGAAGATATTATCGACTTTTTTACATGGTCGCTCTTCGGATTGATGCTCGGCGCGCGGATTTTTGCAACCCTTGTATATGAACCGACATGGCTTTATTGGCAAAAGCCATGGCTGATCTTTTGGCCGTTTTCCGAATCGCGGCAATGGACGGGTTTACAGGGAATGTCATATCACGGAGGTTTTATCGGCTGCTTCTTGGGCGCCATCCTCTGGACAAAACGGCATAAGCAGGATTTCTTTGCATGGGCGGATACGGCGGCCGCGGGAATACCGCTCGGCTATACCTTCGGCCGTATAGGAAACTTTTTAAACGGCGAGCTCTATGGGCGCATCACGACAAGCCCCATCGGCATGATCTTCCCATCGGTGCCGTTGCATGACTGCTTTCCCGTTAAAGAAGCATGGGTACGGGACTTCGCCGCCAAAGCAGGAGTCGCCATACAGGAGGGTGCGCAGTATGTCAACCTGCCCCGCCATCCGAGCCAACTGTACGAAGCACTTTTTGAAGGAATCCTTCTCTGGATTGCAGTATGGCTCGTACGCAATAAAAAACCGTTTAACGGTTTTTTATTTTGCTTCTATACTATCGGCTATGGCGTCGTTCGGTTTTTCATCGAATACTTCCGTCAGCCCGATTATGAACTTGGCTTTCGGATTGCCGCCACCGCAGATGAAGCAAATATCTATCTTTTTAGCTCGTTCAAGAATATTTCTACCGGACAAATATTTTGTTTTATGATGATTGCAGGCGGCCTTATCGGAATCGCTCTTTTTGCTCGATATAATCGGAAGCGAACCCATGGATAAGCAGTTGTCCCTTAAAAACGACAGGAGAGATATCTTCACATTCTCACTTCTTTCATCCGGGACACGGATATGGTACGCCGTTATGTTGCTGTGTATTATTGCAGCTGCCACCCTGATGTATATTGAACGGCATCGATTGCCGTTATTGGGAATCGTATTGGGTTGTTTTTCGCTGTTTGTGCTGTGCTATGTAGACCGATGGCGCTTTAATTGTCAGGAAAAAACGATAGAATACAGAGTCGGTCTTATTTTTTTTGCTCTGCATAAGCAGTATTCCTTTTCGGACATCGAAAAAGCCGAAACCGAGCGTTTTATCAAAGGTCTGTTGAAAACGGAGTTTATAAAATGCGTGCTGTGTTTACGAACCGGAGAAAAAAAGACCATCGCCATTTTTCCGGCACACAACAAAACGCTCGAGCGGCACTGGGAAATACTCACCGCGGTTTTTGCCGGTTAGGAAAAGAGAGACTATCGATATGCAAGAAACAGTGCCGAATC
>CAUPUT010000197.1:0-3708 GCA_963514615.1 uncultured Treponema sp. | reverse complement strand
CGGCAAGCAGACGAGTAAAGAAGTTGTTATTTACTCTCCCAATTCCGATTCCGAAATAGCAGCCGTTGTTCCCGCTTTCGAGAAAGCTACGGGCATCAAGGTTATTCTCCAGTCAATGGGGACCGGCGACGTTCTTGCCAGACTTGAGGCGGAAAAAGCAAATCCGCAAGCCGACATCAACTGGGGTGCAGTAAACCTTGCATTCTGGAAAGATCATCCCGATCTTTATGAGCACTATGTTTCGCCGAATGATAAAAATCTGCCCGAAGCATATCAAAGCTATAACGGCTATTTCACCTACACGAAATTGTCCGGAAGCGCGGCGCTCCTTCTCAATAAAGATGTTTTTAAAGAGATCGGTTTGAATCCGGAAGAATTTAAAGGATATAAAGACCTTCTGCGGCCTGAATTAAAGGGAAAAATTGCAATGGGAGATCCCGCGGCTTCCTCAAGCGCATGGGCGGAATTGACCAATATGCTTCTTGTTATGGGAGAAAAACCCTATGACGATAAAGCATGGGAATATGTCGCACAGTTTGTTAAGCAGCTGAACGGATCGATTATTTCATCGTCAAGTCAGATTTACAAAGCGACTGCAGACGGCGAATATGCAGTCGGCGTATCTTATGAAGATCCCTGTATCAGCCTGCTTGAAGACGGAGCAACGAATCTGATGGTCGTCTATCCCGAAGAAGGTGCAGTCTGGCTTCCGGCCGGTGCAGCAATTGTGAAAAATTGCAAGAACATGGATAACGCAAAAGCTTTCATCGACTTTATCATTTCCGAAGAAGGGCAGAAAGGTTATGCCCCGACTACAATCCGACCGGTAATGACCTCTGTCGAGAATACCAGTAAAAATATGCCGGCTTTTTCTACCATCAATGTCGCATACGAAGACATCAATTATTGCGCAGAACACAAAAAAGAATGGCAGGAAAAGTGGATCGATTTAGTTACAAAATAAGAAAACCTCTAACATCTAGAATCGTTTAGAGATACTCGAAATTACTGCTTGTTCATTCTCGTGTGAGAGGACAAGCAGTAACTAAATAGGAGAAATGGAATGAGCGTAAACATCTCTATAAAAAATGCCGTAAAAAAATATGGAGAAAATACAGTCATAGACGGCCTTTCTTTAAACATTAAAGAGGGAGAGTTTTTCACGCTCCTCGGCCCTTCGGGATGCGGCAAAACAACGCTTCTCAGGATGATTGCCGGCTTCAATTCAATTGAAGGCGGAGATTTCTACTTCGGCGAAGACAGAATCAATGACAAAGACCCCGCAAAACGAAATATAGGAATGGTTTTTCAAAACTACGCCATCTTTCCCAATATGACGGTAAAAGCCAATGTAGCCTTCGGTCTCAAAAATCGAAAGCTGCCTAAGGATGAAATAGAAAAAGAAGTTGATAAGTTTTTAAAGCTCATGCAAATTGATGAGTATAAAGATAGAATGCCCGAAAATCTTTCCGGCGGACAGCAGCAGCGCGTAGCATTAGCCCGTGCGCTCGTTATTAAACCGAGTGTTCTGCTTATGGATGAACCGCTGTCCAACCTTGACGCAAAGCTCCGTGTGGAAATGCGCACAACAATAAAAGAACTTCAAAACAAAATCGGTATTACGACTGTCTATGTTACGCACGATCAAGAAGAAGCGATGGCTGTTTCCGATCGAATTGCGGTTATGAATAAAGGCTACATCCAACATATCGGAAGGCCGAAAGATCTGTATCAACGGCCGGCAAACCTTTTTGTTGCGACCTTTATCGGACATACCAACGTCCTCGACGGTACTATGGAAATACAAGACGGCACTCCCTTTCTTGTTTTGCCGACCGGCGATAGAATAGCGGTTGATAATATCCAAGATAAGTTTAAAACCGAAAAAAATGTAAAAATTTCCATACGGCCCGAGGAGTTTATTATTGAAAAAGAAAACGGTAACGGTATTTCTGCCGTCGTCGATGACTGTATTTTCCTCGGTCTTAACACACATTACTTTGTGCACTTAAAAGACGGAACAAAACTGAATATTGTCATGGAATCCGAAATTGACAGCACCATACCGAAAGGCGCGTCAATCACCCTTGGGGTAAAAAAAGAAAAAATAAACATATTCACCGGCGACGGTAAGAAGAATATCGTTCTCGGCGTACAGAACGATCTGGAGGTGTGAATATGAAAACGGTCATCAGCAGTGGAAGAGTAAAACCGAAGAAAGATGTTTGGACTATTATCTCTTTGAGCATTCTTTTCTTATTTGCTCTTTTTATGATCTATCCCCTTGTTATGCTGTTGCGTAATTCGGCGGTAGATCCGAGCGGGAAGCTCACATTCGGTTACTTTGAAAGATTTCTATCCCGCCCGTATTATGCCGGAACCATAGCCAACTCTTTTAAAGTCAGTATTTCGGCAGCCTTTTTGGCATTAGTGATCGGCGTTCCGATTGCCTACTTTATGAATATGTATAAAATTAAAGGCGCTAAAATGCTGCAGATTGTCATCATCATGAGCAGTATGTCAGCACCTTTTATCGGAGCGTATTCGTGGATTTTGCTGCTCGGCAGAAACGGTCTTATATCGAATTTTATCAAAAGTCTGATAGGTATTAAAATACCGAGCATATACGGATTCAGAGGAATAATGCTTGTGCTCTGCTTACAGCTTTTCCCTCTCGTTTTCCTGTATGTTTCAGGTGCGCTCAGGAACATCGATAATTCCCTTTTAGAGGCGAGTGAAAATATGGGCTGCTCGGGAGCTAAACGTTTTTTTACCTTGATAATCCCCTTATGTATGCCGACCATTATTGCCGCGGCTCTTATGGTATTTATGCGTGCGTTTGCCGATTTCGGAACGCCGCTTTTTATCGGAGAAGGATACCGGACGTTTCCTGTTGAAATATATAATTCATTTATGAGCGAAACCGGCGGCGATACTCATTTTGCCTGCGCAGTGGCGGTTATCGGTATTCTAATCACCACACCGATATTTCTTTTCCCACGGGACTTTTACAATAAATTTAGATTTTCTATTAAAGCGCTGCATCCGATTCAATCAAAAGAAATTCATGGAATAAAAAGTTTTTTGATTCACGCTTTTTGCTATATCGTGGTATTTACAGCCTATGCTCCGCAACTCTATGTGATCTATACGTCATTTAGAAAAGCATCGGGAAAGCTGTTTGTCAGCGGATATTCGCTGCAAAGTTATCGGGACGCTTTCTCCAAGCTGCAAAATGCCATTCCTAATACCTTTTTAATCGGAGGGACAGCCATCGTACTGATTGTGCTCTTTTCCGTATTAATTGCCTATTTGGTCATTAGACGGGATAATATTGTAAATCGAACAATAGACACGTTGTCGATGATTCCGTATGTCATACCCGGCGCTGTTGTCGGTATATCGCTTGTCATTGCATTTAACCGGAAACCGATAGTGCTGGTTGGAACCGCCGCAATCATGATTATTGCTTTGGTAATACGGCGTTGTTCATACACCATCCGCTCGTCCGTCGCCACATTGCAGCAAATTCCGATCTCAATTGAAGAAGCGGCCTTATCGCTTGGATGCAGTAAAATGAAGGCTTTTTTTAAGGTAACGATGCCGATGATGTCTAACGGCATTATTTCAGGCGCCCTATTGAGCTGGATTGCAATTATTACGGAACTTTCCTCCGGCGTTATTTTATACAACTACCGGACGACAACA